>DATLBM010000154.1:0-3551 GCA_035526885.1 Thermoanaerobaculia bacterium
GCGACGCGGAACCACGCGCTGAACTCGGTGCGGTCGGACAGCGCACGCCAGACGCGCGCTCGGGGCGCTTTGATGTGGATGGACTTCTCGATACGGTCAGGGACGACGGTGTGTTGAGTCATGTGCAACCTCCAGGTTGCGCATACTACGTGCAACCGCGCGGTTGCGCAAGACTTGTTATCATGGGCGCGTGCCTGGCGACTTCCACCTTCAGGGCTCGTACCGCGTGCAGAGCAGCCGCCGTACAGCTCCTTCGGCGCTGGAAGGGCGTTGGATGGATTCCGGCGCGCAGTTGCTGGACTCGGCAACCGTCAATGCGGCACTGGCGCGGCATCACGCCTGGCGCGGCGTTGCTACGGTCCGCCTCCAGCCGGCGTTGGTTCTCCGAAGGGAAGGCGTGTTTCGTGACGAACCCGACATCCTTTACAAGCGTGAGTTTTTCACGCCGGACGAAGGTCGATCCGCGATGACGGACGACATCGTCGACGTGCGGAAGTCCGTCGCGTTGTGGGGTACGCGGCGCGAGGTGCTGTCGCGCGTGATCGGCTTCGAGGCGCTCGAAGCAATCGAGGAGCGGATTGACCGTCTCGACCACGTCGTCGCCAACGAGTACTTCTGCCATGAGGCCGGGCACATGCTCGGTCACGACGTACTCACGAAGTACGGGCGTGGCTATTTCCGCCTGAATGGCGCCATGCTCTGGCCGCTGGCGTTCGTAGAGGAGTTGCGCGCCGACCTGCATGCACTCGGCTTCGCGCTCGACCTGCTGCCGCCCGATCGCGCAGTCGCGATCTTTCTTTACAACGTGGCGCTGCGCTTCGGCGTGCACGCCGCGGCGCAGCCGGGAGGGAAAGCGTACGGAAGTGTCCCGTACCTGCTCTTTCATCTCCTGGCGTCATGCGGCTTCGTGGGCGTCGAGCGCCGTGGCGGCCGCGCGCGAGTCGCGCTACGCCTGTTCGACACCGCGTTCGCGCTGGAGGCGATGCGCGTCTGCTCGGAGCACGGACAGAAATATCTCACTGCAATCGAAATCGAGTCCGACGACCTCGGCGACGCGGCGATCAACGCGGCCCGTTACCACCGCCGCAGGATCGAGGACGTGGCCGTGCGCGCGTCGTTCACGAAGGTCTTTGCGGGCGGGCGATGAGCGTCGAGGACCTGGAAGGAGCGCGTATCCCCGACGTCGTCCTGCTCGAAGGGGTGGAGCGGAGGCGCGTGGCCTTGCCCGACATGCTCGCGTCGCGGACCGTGATCTTCTTTTATCCGGCGACGGGGGTTCCGGGACGTGATCCCGCCGTCGATCCCGCGCCCGGGTGGGACGACATCCCGGGAGCCGCCGGCTGCACCGCGCAAAATCGACGCTTCCGCGACACGATCGACGCGTTCTCGCGCAGGGACGCACGAGTGATCGGCATCAGTACGCAGCCTCCGGAGGAGCAGGCGGAGTTCGCGGAACGGGAACGCATTCCGTACCGGTTGTTCAGTGACGCCGATCTGGCGCTCGTCCGCGCGCTCGACCTCCCGACGTTCGACGCCGGAGGGCGCACGTTCCTGCGCCGGATGGCCTTGTTCGTCGAGCACGGCGTGATTCGCCGGGTCTTCTATCCGGTCGCAATCGCGGACGCGAACGCGGATTCGGTACTGGCCTGGCTGGCCGAGAACACCGCGCCGTCGTCGAACTCGGGCGGCACCTCTTCGACCCAGGCGCGGTAGATCTCGGCGAATTGCAGCTCAGCGTCCGCCGCAACGCGATCGGCGGCGATGAGTCGCAGACGCTCCATCGTCGCGTCGTCGAATGCCGGCCACGACGCGCCGCACTCCCGCGCCGCCTCGGCGGTGCGCAGCAGCACCGTAGCGAGAGCTCGCGGAGTGACCGACAGCGCGTCGAGAGCGTTCGCCACCGCCGTGGCCCACAGCGAGCCGGGTGCGCCGCCGGTCATGCGATCGCGACACGCCACACCTTCGCGGGCGAGCGAACCGAACGCCATCACCTCGTCGTGGTGCGTGGCGTAACTGAGCGCCCGGAAGTACGCGGCCGTTCCCCGCTCGACGAGAAACGGGGCGTCGTCATTCGCGCGCACCTGGCGCGGTACGACCGCGTCCAGCGTTCCGCTCTGACGGAGCGGCACGGGCGCGTCGGATGCAGGAGCGTCCATGATCTCGTCGAGGCTGGCCAGGAGAAAGCGGTATGCCATCCAGGCATTGCGAATCGACGCGTGAGCCGCGGAGGCCGCGGTGAACGACGCGTCGGCGTCGAGGAGTTTGCCGAGGATGTCGGCGTGGCCGTGGCGGACGTCGATGGAGATGTGCGCCATCCACGATTCGAAGAAGGTCTCGAGCTCGTAATGCCGCTCCACGTCCGTATAGAAAGTCTGCGCGTCGTCGAGGAAGCGAATGCTCGACTCCTGGAAATATGCGAACAGGAGATATCCGAGCCAGTCGTTTTCCGCCATCCAGAGCGCCATGTGTTCGACGGCGAGCGTGGCGGGGAGCGGCAACGAGCTCTTGACGGCGTCGCTTTCGATGGCGAGGCGCGGATGCGCCACGAAGTAGAACGCGTCGCAGTGCCAGTACTCTTCGAGTGTGTCCCGCTGTAACGCTTCGCGCAGGTCGGCGCGCGGGAAGCGTACCGCGCAACGCGCGCTGGAGATGCCCGCTGCACGCGATACGTGATAGTTGTGGATGACCCACGCCAGGAGACGCCCGCGGTCGAGCGTGCCGGCGCGGAGCGCCTTCCACATCGGATGCGCGTAGTAGGCCGCATACCAGTCGAGGATGACGGCGTCGAACCAGCGGCGGATCTCGCCTGTCGTGTATTCGCGCTGCGGCGAAAGGCGCTCGATCCCGCCGCACTCGTCCAGAAAGCGGACGACGGCAGCGAGCTCGGACGACATCTCCCGCACGTCGCCCGTCGCGAGCTGCCGCTTCAGGAGCGGCCAAACGGCCGCGTCCGTGTCGACCCACGAGCGCGGCAACGCCAGCTCCGCAAGAGGCGTCACGACGCGGACGACCTCGTCCCCGGTAACGACCTGCACACTCGCGCGAAGCAGACCTTCGCGCGGCAATCCCGGCGTCAACGGACGATGACGCTTCCGGCTTCGACGGTAATTCGGACCGACGTCCCCTTCGGCAGTCCCAGTGCGTCCATCAGCGCGCGTACCTTTTCCTCCGACCGGTACACCTCGGCCGGCACTCCGCTGATCGTCAGCGTTCCCGTGTCGGCACTGGCTTTCTTCGCCGGGAGGTCGATTCTCGCAGTCTGACCGGCCTTGCTCGCAATTGCTTTTTTCGCGGCCATCGGATTCTCCTTAGTGGGTTGCCGTCATTATGGCCAGTCGCATTTCGCGATGTCAACGAGGTGCGCGCCGAGCGCAAGTTTCGTATGGGTCTGACCCCACCAACGGAACTTGATGAGCGGATAAGTCGGACCTCACTTTGCAGAGTGAGCAGTATGAGCACTCGAGTCCGGCAGTTTGCAGCAAGCGCGGTTCTTCTCTGCCTCGCGTCTCCGACGTTCGCGGCGGGCATCACCGCGGCCGCGGTGAACAAGA
>DATLBM010000155.1:0-2152 GCA_035526885.1 Thermoanaerobaculia bacterium
ACTCCCTCGGCGTCGTCTCGCTCGCGGTGGGCGTGCACGAGACCTTCGGCTATCACATGACGCCCGACGAAGCGGCGCGCGTGCGCGGGCTCGGCGACCTGATCGCGCTGCTCGAGCGCCAGGGGATCTCCTTTGCCGGCATGCCCTGAAGTCTGGACGCTCGATCGCCTGACGGCCGATGACCTCGGCGCAACAGTCGTCTGGGCGACCGACAGCGTCGCCGACGTGGTCACGCAAAAATTCGGTGCGCCCGTCCCGATTACGCCCGAATCGCTGCAGAACGCCGACACCGTCATCGCGATCGGCGGAGGCACGCTGCTCGATCGCGCGAAGTGGATCGCGCGCGCGCATCCGACGCCGCTGCGTCTGATCGCCATCCCATCGATCTGGGGAAGCGGCGCGGAAGCGTCGCCGGTGGTCCTCCTCCGCGAGGGGGACTCGAAGAAAATCATCGTCGACGATCGCTACATCCCCGATGTCCGCGTCGTGTGGGCCGAACTCGCGGCCACGTTGCCGGCAGAACGCGCGCGGGTTGCGTGCGGCGACGCGTGGGCGCACGCGCTGGAGGGATTCCTTTCGCCGCTCGCGTCGCCGCCGCTGCGTGAAGAGCTCGCGGCGGTGATCGAAGAGATGCTCACGCTGCCGATCGCGAACGACGCGCGATGGTTCGACGTGAGCGCGCGCGCGTGCTCCGCGCAAGCGCGTTCGTCCGTCGGCCTGGTGCACGGAATCGCGCACGTGCTGGAGTTGAAGGCTCCGGCCGACGCGGCGCCCGTGCGATGGGGCCATGCGGGACTGTGTTCCACCTGGCTATGGCCCGTGATGACGTTCAATCTGGCGCAGTCCGATGTCGCGGCAGGACTCCTCGCCGAGTACGAGTTGCCGTTGAACGTGATCATCGAGAAGCTCGCCGACCTCTTCGACGCGGCGGCCTTCCGCGCACAACGCGACGTGATGAGCGCAGAATGGCGTTCCGTGCTTCGCGATCCTTCCACCCGAACGAACGTGACGCTCGTCCGGCCCGCGAGCCTGCAGTTTTTCGAGGAGTTCGATGACAGCGCTGCTCGAGCTGCCGCCGTTCGGTGATCGCGACGACACCGCGCTCCTCGCGGAGCTGGTCGCGACGACGCGCCATCATCTCGACGCCTCGCCCGAGTACCGGCGCATCTGGCCGGATTGGCGCGCCGCGAGCTCGTTCGCCGAGCTCCCGTTTCTGCATGCCGGCGTGTTCAAACATCTGCTGCTCGCGAGCGAGGGCACGAGCCGCATGCGCACGCTCGTCTCCAGCGGAACGGCGGGCGCGCAGAGCCGGATCACGATGGACGCCGGCGCGGCCGCGTTGCAGGCCGCGAGCAGCCAGGCGATTCTCGCGGACTTCATCGGCGCGGAAAAGGCGCCGCTGCTCATCCTCGATCATGCTTCGTCGCTTCGGTCGCGCGATGCCATTCCGGCGCGCATCGCCGCGGCGATGTCGCTGCAGCCGTTCGCGTCCGAGATGTTCTTCGTCCTCGACAGCGAGGGTGCCGTCGACTGGCGGCGCGTGGCGGACGCGCTGATGGGTCGCGCGCAGGTGAGGATCTACGCGATCACCTCTCTCCTCTGGACGGCGTGGCATGCGACGATGCCCGCTGACATGCGCGCGTCGCTCAAAGACGTCCGGATCGACTTCGTGCACAGCGGCGGGTGGAAGAAGCTGGAAGCGCTCGCGGTCGATCGCGCCACGCTCGATCGCGCGCTACTCGAGGACTGCGCACCATCCTCGCGCGTCGTCGACTTCTACGGACTCGTCGAGCAGAACGGCGTTATCTATCCGCTTTGCGACGCCGGGTTCCGTCACGCACCCGCGTGGTCGGAGGTGCTGGTGCGCGATCCGTTTACGCTGGAGGTGCTCGCATCCGGCGAGGGCCTGCTGCAGGTGATGAATCCGATCCCGCGCGGCGCGCCCTCGCACAATGTGCTGACGGAAGACGTCGGGCGCGTCGTCGACGGTCCGTGCCCGTGCGGACGTCGTGGACGCCGCTTCGAGCTCATCGGCCGCCTCCCGAAGGCGGAGCTGCGTGGCTGTGCGAATGTCTGACCGCATGCACACCTTCGAGGGCAATGGCGGCGCGACCGTCGTCGCGCTGCCGTTCGATCTCGACGCGTGCATCGC
>DATLBM010000156.1:0-4510 GCA_035526885.1 Thermoanaerobaculia bacterium
AAGAAGCCGGCGGGCTGAAGCCCGCCGCTCCACTATGGGTTGATCACGACGCCCGGCGAATATGGCCCGACCAGGTTGCAGTTCGTGGCCGTGATGCTGGCGCTGCTGTCGCTGAGGACGAGCGACATCGTCCCCGCGACCGTCGAGCCGAAGAGGTTGATCGTCGAGTTGAGGCTCGCCGAGGCACCCCACGCCGTGCCCGCGCCGTCGGCGACGATCTTCGAATCGGTCACGTTCACGAACGCGCGCGCGTACACGAGGATCGCCACCGGCTGCGCGCCGCCGTGCGCGCCGACCATCGTGTACGCGACGTTAACCTGCGATCCGCCGCCGGCGCTGCTGTAGTCGACGGCCAGCGTGACCAGGTTCGTGCCGTTCGACCCGTTCCCCTCGAGGTTGCAGTTCTCGATGTCGAAGTTGACGGCGGCCGTGCAGTCCACCGCGCACACCCACGTGCCCCAATCATTGCCCGAGGAGTTGATGGTCATGTTCTGGATGGCGGAGTGGCTCGCGGCCTTGACCGTGCCTTTGTTCCACTGATCGGAGCTGGCCGGCGCGTTGATGGTGGTCGCGCCGACGCCCGCGCCGGTGAGGAACACGTACGGTTTGCAGGTCACCACTTCGTTGTACGTGCCGGGACCGATCTGCACCACGTACTGCTTCTGCAACGCCGCGTCGGTGATGCTGTTGAGAGCGTCGGTGATGGTCGTGAAGGTCTTTCCTCCCGGCTGCACGATGACGCTGTTCGCGGTCTGCGACGCGTCCTTCGGCGCTGCGGCAACAGCGGCATTCACGAGGCTGACGAACGACGGGACCTCCTGCGCCGCCGTTGCGGCGTTTGCGGTGAGCGGACCTTCGGCTTTGAGGTTGAGATCAAGCATTCCTACTCCTTCTTCTCTCGTCGATGGGTGGCGGATCTGGACGCGGGGAAGGATACTCCTCGTCACTTCGCGAGCTTCGCCAGCTCCCGCTCGATCTCCGCGTGCAGCGTCGGCGGCGCGCCGTAGAAGACCCGCACGATCGTGCCGCTGCGGTCCGCGATTAGGAGCGTCGGGATGGCGGGCGGTCCGCCGAACGCCTGGCGCACCTCGTTCGAGCCCAGGACCACCCGGCCGGGGATGGCCAGCTTCTCGACGGCGCGCTCGACGTCCTCGCGCTTCGACTCGATGGCGATGGGCACGATCGCCACGCCGTCGAGTTTCTTCAGCCACGCCAGGGTGGTCAGGCAGTGCGGGCACCACGGCGCCCAGAACTCGATTACCACCGGCTTGCCGCGCAACGCGGAGAAGCGGAACGCCTTGCCGTCCAGGCCGGCCAGCTCCACGTCGGGCAGCAGCTTCGCTTTCGCCGTCGCCGCTTTGGACGACGCGGGCAGCGACGCCACCGTGCCGCCGGCCAGGCGGATGTCGATCATCTGCTGCAGGTCCGCCTGGAAGCGTCGCCGGTTGGCGAGCTCTTTCCACGGCAGATACCTGCCCGTGGCCGGTCCGCCCCATTCGTAAAAGTCCTCGGGGCGCGCGACGAGCGCATCGTCGACGAAGACGGCCGGGTATTTGTCGACGCCGAAGCTGTCCGCGAGCTTCGATGCGCCGAGGTCCTCGACGGCGACGCGGACCTTCTCACCGTACTTCTGGGCAACTTCCTGAACCAGCAAACTTGCCGGATCGGAGAGGCTTCACGTGTAGGGCCAGCGCACCAGCGTGACCGTCACCTGCGCCGGGCGCGCCCGCGATGGCGCACCTCCCGCGGCGAAGAGCGCGCCGTAGAACGGCACGACCTCCTCGCGCAGAGCGCCACTCATCGGCGCCTGCTCGTCCTCCGCCCACGCCTGCAGCACAGACACGATGCTGCCGGTGCGCGCGACCGTCTGCGGCGGATAGGTGCCGCGCGGCCCGCCCCGCCGGCTCAATGCGGCGCGCGCTTCGACGAGGAGCAGCGTGGCGCCGTCGACGCGTCCCGCGTCGAGCAACTCGTGCGCCTCTTTGAGCCGCACGCTGACCGGGACCAGGGCCTGGTTGGTCACGTCCTTGCCGAAGAACGCGAGCGTGTCGCGATCGAGGTCCGCGAGCATGGCCGCAACGCGCTCGCGCGTCGCGCCCTTCTCGTCACCGTCTGCAATCGACACCAGGAAATCGCGAAAGCGCAGGTTGGCCTCGCCTTCGCCGAGGTAGTAGACGCCCGACCACGGCGCGCTCGCCTTCGCATACGGAAGGCTGGCCCGGTACAGACGCCCCGCGCGCGTCTCCGCGCTCTCGATCAGCGCGCGCTGCAGAAGCGATCCGCGCGCCCTCGGCGCCTTCGCCCCGAACCGCGCTTCCTGTCTGCGCCACAACTTCTCGAGCTCCGCAACCGACGCCCCGGCGCTCTTCTCCCGCGCCGCGAACGCCAGTGTCTCGATCCCCACGAACGCATCGCGCAGCCGGTACAGGCGGTACTCCGGCGAAGAAGCCTTCCGCGCCCGCTCCAGCGCCGCACGATGCGATGCAAAGAGGTCGTGCACGTCCTTCGGCAGATCGTCCTTGTTCGCCTCGAGCCCGTTCAACGTCTGCTCGAGCCGCGCGATCTCCTGTTCGACTCTGTCTGCCGCCGTACATGCTGCCGCGACGGAGACGAGCATCACCACGGCGCCCCAACGAATGATGTTCATGCGATGCAGGCACAGTACGGCATCGCGAGACGCACGGCTCGCCGCGCCAGCGATGTTTGGGGGTTTCGTGACGAGGCGGGAGGGGTTTCGTAACGATCCGGAGATGAGGCGTTCATGCCGCGAGCATGAACAAAACCAGCGCGGACCGTGTCGGTCATGCCTCGGGTATGAAGTGAACCAAACGCGGACGTATCGTTCATGCCTCGGGCATGAGGCGAACCAAACGCGGACGTATCGTTCATACCCCGGGCATGAAGCGGGCCTCGTGGCATCAATTGATGATGCCGCAGGACAAAGCGACGACGCCCGCATCGGTCACGGTCGATTCAGGCGAAGAAGCGAAAGCTGTCGTGACGGTCACGAATGACTTTCCGGCGCTTTCGCCCGAGGCGCGGGCCGCGTTCGAGAATCTCGTGCCGCTGCTGGTCGAGCCCGAGACGCTCCTCCAGGGTCTGCGCTTCCTCCAGCAGCGCATCCCCGGCTTCGTTCAGTTGTCCGAGGCGGAAACACGATCGATGATCAAGGCGGCGCACGTCGATCCCGAGATCATCGAGATCGGTATTCACGTCGCGGGCGCCATCCCGGAGTCCAAGATCATGATCGGGTGGTCGGGCGAGGAGCTGCAGCGCGAGGCCGACGCCGTCCGGCGCTGGAGCAGCGCGGAGCGCGAGATCAGCGCCGTCCTCTCCGGCATCTCCGGCGCCCTCCTCACCCGCAAACATCGCCTCGGCCAGGCCATCCTCGACCTCTACGCCATCCTGCGCCGCAGGATGAACCATCAAGACAGCCGCTGGGCCAACCTCCGCCCGCACCTCGAAGAGATGCAACGCGCCTTCGCACGGCAGCGGAAGGGACGCCGCGGCACATCGCGTCCTTCACGCGATCCGTGATTCCTCGATGACGGTCGTCATCGCGGCTCCGTCGACGTCGAGATACAGATGACGCTCGGTGATGGAGACCGACATTTTCGTGCGCCGGCCGATCCGTTCCGCGAGCTCGTCGATGAAGCCGCGGCCGAACGAGTAGATCGGAATCTCGCCGGCGCGATGGATCTTCTTCCCCTCCAGCTTGCCGAGGAGATTGCGGAGGTCGCGGTGCGTGTAGACCGCGACGCGCTCGGCGAGCTTGCTGGCGCGATGCAGGCGGTCGGCTTCCGGCGCGCCGACTTCGATCCACGACGTCGTGCGTCCGGTCAGGTCGCGCACGACGATGGCGGGTTCGTCGCCATTGGAAAGCCCCGCGGTGAACTCGATGCCGGGCGTGTATTCGAGGCAGTACGCCAGCAGCCGCGTCGCGAGATACGCCGCCGACTCGGACGGATGCATGGCCACGCGCAGATCGAGCGTCTCGTACACGCCGCGGTCGACGTCGGAGAGCTCGATGAGGGCGTTGTAGATCGTGGAGGTGAGCGCCATTGGATTATGTGTGCTCGACTTCCACGCGATCGCGGCCGCTCGATTTCGCGCGATACAGCGCCGCATCGGCGGCCGCGACGAGAGTCAGCGGCGCGGCTTTGCCGGTGCTCGTCGAGACGCCGAAGGAGGCGGTGACGATGCCGGGCTCGGAGCCTTCATGTCGAATCCTCGCATCGCGCACCCGGATGCGCAGTCGCTCCGCCTCGGCTCTGGCCACATCGAGCGACACGCCCGGGAGCAGCCACGCGAACTCCTCGCCGCCGAAACGGGCGGCCAGGCCGCCGCGGGAGTCGGTGCGCTCGGCCAGCAGGGCGGCCACCGCACGCAACGCCTCGTCGCCGTCCTGGTGTCCCTGCGAGTCGTTGAGGCGTTTGAAGTGATCGAGATCGATCAGCACCAGCGACACCGGCTCGCCTTCTGTCGCCGTCGCGGCGCAGGCCTCCTCGAG
>DATLBM010000157.1:0-4221 GCA_035526885.1 Thermoanaerobaculia bacterium
AGGCCTACTAGCGGGGTCCGGGGTCGAGACCCCGGCCGCCGGAGGCCTCTCGGTCGTTCCCCAGCGGAGCGATATCACCCGCGCCATTCGTACATCGGCATCGGGCCGTGGGAGACGAAGCCCATCGCGGAGTAGACGCTCTCGCCGATCGCCGACGACTGCAGCGCGCCGACGCGCGCGCCGTGCGCTTTCGCGTGCTGCAGCGCCGCGAGCGTCGCCGCGGTGCCGAGGCCTTTTCCGCGCGCTTCCTTCAGCGTGCCGACGAGGTAGATGCCCGCCACGTCGCCGCACAGAAGCACCGACGCGATGGCCGCCGCACGGCCGTCGTCGAAGGCGATGAGGTGCGCCCAGTTCGCGTCGTAGCCGATACGTCCGTAAGCCGACGTCCAGATGTCCATGTCGGACTTCGGGCGTTCGAAGACCGTCGTGAGCACGTCCGCGAACACGTGCATCTGCGCGTCGCTGCGCACCTGCTCGACCGGACCCTGAGGCGCGGCAATGTCTGCGAGGTCGATGGTCATGCCCGCGGAGTCGTAGACGTGCCGGAGTCCATTCCGCTCCAGCACCTCGCGCAGATTCGATGGACGCGTTGCGGGCGTGATCCACCAGCGAAAGGGCTTGCCGAAGAGGTCGATGACGTCGCGCACGCGCGCATCAGCGTTGTCGTTCGTGAAACCGGTCGTGCCGATGCCGTTGAAGAACGTGATCGGCATCTCCGTCACCACGCCGGTGACGTCGCCATCGATGACCCGCGCGTTCGGCAGCACGCCGAAACTGTGGAAGCACTCGCGCGAAATGACGTCCAGCGCCTCGATCATGGCCAGCAGTATTCTCAGAGGATGAACGTGCAGCAAGTCGTTCCGTTCCTTCGCGTGTCGAACATCGAGCGCTCGCTGCGCTTCTACGAAAGCCTCGGCTTCACGAAAACGCTGCAATGGATCGACGACGGAAAGCTGCGCTGGTGCTCGCTCGACCTCGGCGGCGCCTCGGTGATGCTGCAGGAATTCGCGACCGGCGTCGGCGGCGCCGGCATCTCGCTGTGCTTGATCTGCGAGGACGCCGTGGCGCTGTACCGCGAGCTCACCGCGCGCGGCGTCGCGTGCAGCGAGCCCGAAGTCGGCAACGGGATGTGGGTCACGACCGTCGAGGATCCGGACGGCTACCGTCTCGACTTCGAGAGCAACACCGACGCGCCGGAGGACACGAAGCTGTTTGATGAAGTGAAGCCGCTCACGTAGAGGCTGGGTCATGCTGAGTCGCGAAGACGGCGAAGGACGTTCGCCGCTCCGTGGCACGCTGGAAGGTCCTTCGCTGTCTTCGCAGCTCAGGATGACACCGTCGATGGCGCCGAGGTCAGCGCGTGAAGCGGTAGCCGATGCCGCGCACCACCGGCCCGAACGGCCGCGGGGCCTCGAAGTCCGCGACCTCGGTCTCGATCACGTGCAGCTCCGGCGCGAAGATCCCGGCAATGGTCTCCTCCGATCTTCGTCGCGGTCCGACAGGACGCCAGTCGAGCGCGTGACGCTTGCCCCAGTGGCCGAGGACGTACTCGCCTTGCGGCGCAAGCCAGCGCAGGAGCTGGCGTTTGTACTTGTCGACGCTGCCGCCCATCAGCGCGTGCAGGCATCCGGAATCGAACACGAGATCGAAAGGCTGCGGAGACGAGAATTCGAACAGATCGCCCTGTACGAAATTCACCTTCACGCCGTGCTCGCGCGCTCTGGCCTCACCCATGGCCACGGCCTCGGGAAAAAGGTCGATGCCCGTGACGTCGAATCCCTGTTCCGCGAGCCAGACCGAGAACACGCCGGCGCCGCATCCGAGGTCGAGCGCGCGCCCCTTGCGGCCCAGCGCACCGACGGCGTGCAGAAGAATGCCGGGCGGATTCTCCTGATGCCACGGGAGCCGCTCCGGCCTTCCCTCGGCGGCGCGATAGAACCGGCCCATCACGATTTTCGCCATGCCCATAAGGCACAGCTTATCGCCGATCAGCGCGCGCTTCTCACCATCTCGAGGAACCGCGGCGTCAGCTCGGCGTCGAACTGCGAGCCCGCGGCGCGGGTGAGCGTGGTGAGGGCGGCGGCGATCGTTTCCGGCGGCTGATACGACTCGGGATCGGTCATGGCGATCCACGCGTCACAGAGCTGCAGGACGCGCGACAGCAGCGGGATTTCCTCGCCGTGCAATTCATTCGGATAGCCGCGGCCGTCGGCGCGCTCGTGATGACAGAGGACGGCGCGCGCGACATCCGATCCCAGCAGCGGCTCGACCAGAGCGGCGCCGACGTGCGGATGCTCGCGCAGAAATCCCAATTCCTCCGGCGTCAGATCGCGTTTGCGGTACAGGCGGTCGTAGTCGAGAAGGCGCATGCCGCAATCGTGGACCAGTCCCACGATGCGCGCGTTCTCGACTTCGTGCGCGGACCAGCTCAGGTGCCGCGCAAAGGACTCGCACGATTTCGAGACCAGTTCCGAGTGGCGGCGCAGCTCGCGGAATTGCGTGAATTGCGGCTCGACCAGACGCTCGGCGATGCGCGCGCGCACTTCGGCGGCGGAGCCGCGCTGCATCGACTGCTCGATCACGAGCTGCAGATGGGTGTGCAGAACGCCCAGCAATTCGTGCGCGACGCGATCGGGATTCCCCGCAAAGGCGACGGTCAGATACAGGCCGCGCAATGAGTCGATGGTCAGCGGCGCGGTAAACACCTTCTGCACGTCAGCGGGCGTGATCGGCGCGCCGGCCGTGCCCAGCGGCGTGAAAACCGACGTGCGGAGAAAGCCGCCGCCCTCGCCGCGTTTCGTGAGCCACACGTTCAGCTTCGACTGCAGCACGTTCTTCGCCTCGTCGTTCAGACTGGTGCGCGCGGCGATCTCCTGCACGCCGCCCATGTGTCCGAACGCGGAGAACGTGGCCGCGACGACGCCGGGGATGAGCAGGATGGCGCGGAGCACGTCGCGCGCGGCAGTGAGCTCCGCTTCGGTGATCGAGTCCGGCTGCGCGACGAGGATGCGTCCCGCGGCGGCGCGCGCGTCGATCACCAGGGTGGCCAGGCGCGGAACGTTCGCGCGCGGCGCCTCGGGCCGCGGCGGCGCGGCGGGCGCCGGTGGCGGCGGTGCGGGCGCGACGGCCGGAGCAGGATGGATCGCGGGCATCGGTGCCGTTTGCGCCTCCGGCGAAACGTCAGGCCGCACGGCCGGCGTTTCCGAGGTCGACAGCGAGATGAAGCGATGGCCGAAGATGTTCTTGTCGCCGAACAGCTCCACCATGCGCTCGGCGATGCGCTGCGCTTTCGGCAGATCGTCGTTGTCGAACGGCTGCTTGCCGGCCTTGTCGCGGATGTCCACGAAGCCGATCAGCTTCCCGCGCGAATAGAGCGGAGCCGCCAGCAGGCGGTCGCTGCCCGCCTCGAACATCAACTGCGAGAAACGCGGCTCGATGGCCAGGCCGTTCACGAAGAACGGCGTGCGCCCGCGGCCGCAGCGGTCGGCGATGGGATAGTTCAGGTCGACGCTCTCGTGCAGACCGAGACCGCGGAAGCCGTACTCGGTGACCAGCTCGAAGCGGCCGATGCCGTCGAAGAGAAAGAGCGCGGCCTTGGTGGCGCGGAAGTCCACCGCGCAGTCGTAGAGAATCTCCTTGAGTTTCGGTCGAAGCTCCTCGACCTCGGCATGCACGCGGCGATGCTAGACCACACGTGGAGGACAGGCAATCCTGCCTGTCCACGTTGCCGGTTGCCATGTTGCCGTGTTGCCGGTGCGGTTTCGCCTGGGCGATCACGCACCGGTAACCGGCAACACGGCAACCGGCAACGTGAGGCGCAGCGTTCTGCTCAGACCATCGCGCGGAGTTTCTCCACGATCTCGCTCTCCGTGGGAAACCGCCCTTCCTCTTTTTTCGAGAAGAGTTTGTGGTTGTTCGCGCTGACGACGAAGATGCCGCCCGAGCCGCGGACGAGCTCGGACTCGACACCCAGCTGTTTCCTGATCTCGGCCGCCAGACTGGAGGCCCGCGGCAAGTAGTTTCAAACGCCGCAGTAGTCGATTCGAATGTGCATCACATGGCCCTGACGAGAACGGCCGTGACGTTGTCGAGTCCACCGCGCTCATTGGCGGCGTCGATGAGCTGGCGGCAGGCCTTTTCGAGGTCGCTGTCGTTCTCCGTCACGATTCGCAGGATCTCACTTTCAGGGACCATGCCGGTCAGGCCGTCCGAACACAGCAG
>DATLBM010000158.1:0-7707 GCA_035526885.1 Thermoanaerobaculia bacterium
GGTCAGGCAATTTCAGTTTGTACCGCTTCAGCAGGTCATCGAGCAAATGACGATCGCACCGCCGACGGCGTAGTCGGCGACGACACCTTCGGTTTTCAGATCGCGTACTGCAGCCAGCGCTGATCCGAAGTTATCCACGGACACCTCTGCCGATCCGTATCGTAATCGGCGTCAGCACGAGCAGCGCCAGCCCCACCCAGAAACTCCACCACCACCCCCGCCCGATCCTGCGCTCGAACACCACCTCGTGCTTCCCCGCCGGCACGACGACACCCGCGAAGAGCATGTCGGATTGGATTGCGCGCGCGGCAGTGCCGTCGATGGTGATCCCCAGTTCGGGGGTGAGCTTTTCGGAGCTGGCCAGGAAAAACGGCGCGCTCGATTCGGTGCGCACGCGCTGTTCGTCAGGAGCGTAGTGCGTGAGCGTCACGCGCGCGTTCGAAGGAGCGAGCGGCGCGACGTCGGCGATGGCCTCGTGCTCGAAGTCGATGGGTTGCGAGAGGAACTCTTCGTCCGTGAGCTTGCGCGTGCGCGACACGGCGCGGAAGCGAGGCAGCTCGGCGAGGTTGCGGAAGATCCGTCCTTCCTCGAATTCGCGGTCGAACATCAGCGGCGTGGTCACGCGTCCGTAGAAGACGGACTGCTTGTTCTCGCCCTCGAGCACATAGCCGCGCACGCCGTTCGCGCGAACGCGCAGCGTCACCGACTCGCCGAGGCGCGCGTACGGACGCAGCGGGACGTAGATCTTGTTCATCACGTTCGCCTCGTCCATCGTGAACGCGCGCGACCACACCGCCGCGCCGTTCTTCAGCAGCGTCACCTCGACGCGACCCTTGCCGCTCTCGATGTTGATCGGCAGCTCGATCGACCAGAACGGCTCGGCGTCGACGCGGATCGTGCGCTCCAGCACTGCGCCCGGCTTCAGCGCGATCGTGCCCGTCTCCTTCACGCCCGGCACGGTGGCCTTGAAGATGTTCCACTTCACGATGTCGATGTACTTGTGCTCGACGAAGTAGCGGACGCCGAGGAGTGCGTTGAGGGGATCGTCGAAGTTGTATTTCGGGGAGAAGAAGGTGATCACCGTCGACTGCCCGCTCCACGAGCTCGGATCGATGCGCTGCAGCAGTTTTCGATACGCCGCTTCGGAGCTGAAATGGCTGCGCACGTCCTCGACGCGGATCAGCTCCGCGGAGTTCGGCCAGAGGTAATCCATCATCGGCGCAATGCGGAACGGCGGCTTTTCCCGCTGCAGGAAAGCGATGGTCGGCGTCGTGTCGACGCGCGCCTCGGCGTACGTGAGGTAGGGGTGGAATCGCCCGGCGAAGAGGGCGAGATCGAAGGCGATGAGAATCGCCACCGCGTCGTAAATCAACTGCTTTCGCAATCGCGCAGCGGCGGCGAGATACGCGATCGGAAGCGGCAGCAGCAATCCCACGCGCGCCAGCGCCGAGTACTTGAATCCCGGCACCTTCGCCACCAGCGCCGCCACGCCCGGCGCGCCGAACATGCAGGCCACGAGCAGCGCGGCAACGATCAGCCAGAAGAATCGCGCGCGTGCGCGGCGGTTGAAGAGGCCGAAGAGCGCCAGCGGAATGGCCAGCAATCCGAGGTAGGTGGTCGCTTCGACGAAGTTGTTGAGCACTCCGAGCTGCGCGTCGCCGATCCAGTTTTTGTAGGCGGGGTTGCCCAGGCGTTCGGGATCGAGGAACTGGCGCCAGTGGGTGAGCGGATAGACGGCCGCCAGCGACGTCGACTGGCGGATTTCCAGATAGCCGGTGCGCCGGATGAGTTGCACGAACGGGATCAGCATCGGCAACGCGATCAGTGCGGCGACGATCACGCCCGCACCGGCGCGGGCCACCGGACGCATCGGAAAGCGATGCAGGAACAGCGCGTAAAGAATGGTCAGCCATGCACCGTACGCGATGGCGGCCGGGAATCCGGAGATGGCGTAAAAGAGCGCGATGAGCGCGGTGACGGCGATGGGCGTCGAACGTCCGCGCGCCGTGCGGCGCACGATCCACAGCAGCGCCGGATACAGCGGCGTCGTGTTCGTGATCTGCCACAGCCAGCGCACCGCGTACACGCCCGCGCCGGCGAAGATCAGCGCGCCGATCGCGGCGCCGCGGCGTCCCAACCGCTCCTCGCGCAGCCACAGGTACGCGAACACGAACGACGCGTTGAGCTTGAGAAACGCCATGGCGGTGTAGAGCCACGGCAATGGCACGAGCAGCGGGAGAAACGCGAACGGAGTGAGTGTCGCGGCAGCGGACGAGCCGAAGCCGGGCACGCCCGCGGCGATGTACGGATTCCAGTGAAACGTGCGCGGATCGCTTTTCGCCAGCGCCAGCAGCGTGTAGTACGCGGTGGGCGGATCGTTCAATAGCGAGTTCTGCGCGTGCGTGACGTCCAGCGGCTTGCCCATGTTCCATGGGCTGAAGTTGCGGAACACGTCGTTCGGCGAGAGCACGCGGCCCATGAACATCACGGGAAAGAAGAAGACGATGTTGTAGATCGCGAGCGCGAGCAGGGCCGTGCGGTGCTTGCGGAGGAAACGAGCCAATCGCGCTCAGTTTATCCTCTGCCGATGAAGAACCTGGTGGTGGCCGCGGACATCGACGCATCGCTCGACGAGCGCGCCCGCGGCGACGCGCGCTTCGCCATTCATCGCCGGCCCGTGCGCAGCGAAGCGGATCTGGCCGACGTCGCCGGCGATGCGCACGTGCTGGCCACGCGTGCGTACAACAAGGTCACCCGTCGCGTCCTCGACGCCGCGCCGCACCTCGAGCTGATCGCGCAGGGCACGAGCGGCATCGACAACATCGATCTCGACGCCGCGCGCGAACGCGGCATTCGCGTCATCCACATGCCGGGCGTGAACGCGAACGCGGTCGCGGAGCTGGTCATCGGGAACATCATCTCCATGACGCGGACGGTTCCGCTCTACACGCGCGAAATGGTACGCGGCGCGTGGCCCCGCGACGACTGCGCCGAGCGCCACGAGCTCCGCCACTTCCGCCTCGGCATCATCGGACTCGGGAACGTGGGAAGCCGCGTCGCCAACTACGCGCGCGTGTTCGGCATGACCGTGCACGCCTACGATCCGTACGTAGCCGACGCCCGCGTGAAATTGCTGGACGAGTTGCTGTCACTCAGCGACGTGCTCACGCTGCACGTGCCGCTCACTTCCGAAACACGCAGGATGATCGGTGCGCGCGAGATCGCGAAGCTCGCTCGCGGCTCGTACCTGATCAATGCCTCGCGCGGTGAAGTGCTCGATCAACAGGCGGCGCTCGACGCGCTGACCTCGTCTCATCTTGCCGGTCTCGCGCTCGATGTGTTCGATCCCGAGCCGCCCACCGCCGCACTGCCCGAGGATCCGCGGCTGATTCTCACGCCGCACGTCGGCGGCTGCTCGTACGAGGTGAAAACGACGGTGGGCGGCCAACTGTTTGAGAGAATCGCCGCGTTCTACGACAGCAGGTGAAGGAGAAGTGCATGCGAGTGATGGTGATCGTCAAAGCCACGAAGAATTCGGAAGCCGGCGAAATGCCCTCGGAACGACTGCTCACGGAGATGGGCAACTACAACGAGCAGCTCGTGAACGCCGGAATCATGGAGGCGGGCGAAGGAGTGCATCCGAGCTCGAAAGGCGTGCGCGTGCGGTTCAAGGACGGCACGACGAACGTCGAGCGCGGCCCGTTCGGGGCGACCGAGGAGCTGGTGGCCGGGTTCTGGATGTGGAAGGTGAAGTCGATGGACGAGGCCATCGACTGGGCGCGACGCTGCCCGAATCCGTCCGGCGATCAGGAAGGCGTGCTGGAGATCCGTCCGGTCTTCGAGATGGAAGACTTCGGCGACGAGCTGACGCCCGAGGCGCGCGAGCAGGAGGCGCGGCTCAGGGAGAAGATAGGGCAGTAGATCAGGCGACGGACTGAAGGTTCTCGCGAATGATGCGCGGATGACGCGCGGCGATTCGTAACAGCGCGATCGCCGGTCCATCAGGCCGGCGACGCCCCTGTTCCCAGTTGCGCAGCGTATGAACGCTGATGCCCATCGCCTGCGCGAACTGCGCTTGCGTGAGACCCACGAAACGCCGGAGCGCCGCGATGTCGTCACCGGACTCGAACTCGCCTGCAATCAAGCGTTTGCGTGTTCTTGCGGGGATGGCGCCGGCCAATTGCTTCGCGGTCAATTCGGGGATCTCTGTCATTTTGAATTCTCTACATACGCCAGGTACATTGCATGTTCCCGTTTTGTCGCGCGGCGCGCGCTGACGATACGAATGGTGTCATCGTCGCGCTGTGTCCAGATGACAAGGACCATTCCTCGCCGTAGCGGGCCGAGGGCTATGAAGCGATCCTCGGTGACCGAGTGCTCGTCGTCAAAGATCTCGAGATACGCGACGCCGGATTCGAACAGTTCACTCGATTCTTGAAACCCGATGCCGTGCTTTCGCTGGTTCGCGCGGTCCTTCGCGTCGTCCCATTCGATCTTCAACGAGAGAAGTGTAAGCAGCCGCCATGGTAAGTCAATGACTTACCATGTTCGCCACACCACCCGCCGCCCTCCCGGAACACCGCGCTCACCAAGTTCACGCCGGAGTGGTAGACGAATGGAGGTAGGACGGCGCGTCGAGGGCACGAAATCGGCGCAGCGGCCACCGCCTTCCAGACCTGAGCGTAGCGCTCAGGTCCCTCCCAAGTTTCGCCGGAACCGGCTGTGCACTTGCCGAAACCGTGCAGTGCAGTCGCAGTGTGCACTGCGCTGCAGTCGCGAAACCGTGCAGTGCAGTCGCTCCACTAAACTCGGCGACCATCCCGGAACACGGCGGTGACCAGGTTCACCCCAAAGTGGTAGACGAGGTGGAGGTAGGACGGCGCGTCGAGGAGCACGAAATCGGCGCGCTTTCCCACCTCGATCGAGCCCGTCTCGTGCGCGAGGCGGAGCGAGTGTGCGCCGTTCAGCGTCGCGGCGGTGAGGGATTCTTCGACGGTCATCTTCATCTGCAGCGTGGCCAGTTGCACGACGGTCTGCATCGACTCGGTCATCGACGAGCCGGGGTTGCAGTCCGTCGACAGCGACACGATGGCGCCTTTGTCGACGAGCGCGCGCGCCGGAGCGTAGCGGGGAGACATGAGGAAGAAGCTCGTCGCGGGGAGGAGATTGGCGACCGTGTTCGATGCGGCGAGGGCCTCGACGCCGCGGTCGGAGACGTACATGAGGTGATCCGCGGACGCCGCTCCGAGCTCCGCGGCCAGCGCGGCGCCGTCGGTGTCGGAAAGCTCGTCGGCGTGCAGTCGCGGAGTGAGTCCATGGGCGAGCCCGGCGCGCAGCACCGTCTCGCCTTGCGCGCGCGTGAAGACGCCTTTCTCCACGAACGCGTCGTTGAAGACTGCCAGCTTCTCTCTGGCGACGGCGGGGATGATTTTCTCGACGATCGTTTCGACGTAAGCGTCGTCGTCGCGCGGAAACTCGTGCGCGGCGAGACAGGTCGGCACGAGCCGCACAGGTGACCGCGCAGCCGCGGCGCGGATGGCGCGCAGCTGCTTGAGCTCGTGCTCGAGCGAGAGTCCGTAGCCGCTCTTCGCCTCCGCGGTCGTCGTGCCGTAACGAGCCATCATCGATGCGCGCGCAAGCACGTTGCCGGCGAGCTCTTCGAGCGAGGCCGCGCGCGTCGCGCTCACCGTCGAGGCGATGCCGCCACCCGAGGCGGCGATGTCCGCGTACGACTCTCCCTGCAAGCGCCGGTTGAACTCCGACTCGCGAAAGCCCGCGAACGGGATGTGCGTGTGCGAGTCGACGAAGCCCGGAATGGCCGTGGCGCCGCGCGCGTCAAAATCTTCATCGATGCGCAGCGGGCATTCCGACTCCGGACCGACGTACGCGATGCGCTCGCCGTCGATGACGATCACCGACTTCTCGTAAAGCGTCAGCGAGCGCATGGCCGCACCGCGGGCAGCCGTGCGGCCGGAAGGCGTCGCGATCTGGGAGAGATTGCGGACGAGCAGCGTCACGACGAGTTGCGCGAGCGGAACAGCGAAGTGATCGGCTCCTCGTTGGCCTCTTCCTCGGCATCGAGCGCGATCATCTGCTGGATCATGTCGATGGTCGTGGTGAGCTTGTTGCGCGCGGCGCGGCGCTCCATGCGCAGGTCGCCGATGGAACGTTCCAGGTCCGCCACGCGCTGTTGCGCCTGCGACACCAGGCGTTCCGCGAGCAGTTCCGAGTCCTTCACGATCAGCTCCGCTTCCTTCCGCGCATTCGCCGTCAGCTCCTCGGCCACGCGTTGTGCGGAGAGCAGCGTGTCCTTGAGAATGCGCTCGCGGTTCGTGTGATCCTCGATGTCCTCGCGGAGCACCGTCACGTCGCGCTGCAGGCGGTCGTTCTCACGCAGCAGGCGCTCGATCTCCTCCGCGACCAGGTGCAGATACGCGCGCACCTCGTCGGCGTTGTAGCCCTTGATGCCCCGCGAGAAGGTCTGCTTCTGAATCTCCAGCGGTGTCAGGTTTTGCACGTGCCCTCCCAACCACTTACCGCGCCAGTATAAGCCTTGCCTCCAGCACGAACAGGAGACGGCGCAGGATCCAGATGATCACCACCAGCACCATCGGCGACCAGTCGATGCCGGCCGTGTCGAAGCGGCGCAGGAAGCGGCGGATGGGGCGGAGGAACGGGCGGGTCATGCGCTCGAAGACGTCGTTGAGCTGTTCCAGCACGCCGTAGAACTGGCGGTGCCGCCAGCGGAACTTCGAGTTGCGCAGGAAGAACAGCACCCAGGACAGGATGACCCAGGCCAGGATCACCCACTGCAGGATGTCCAGGATCAGATCGAGGGCCTGGAGGATGATCAGGACGAAATCCATCAGCCGCGCGCTCCGAAGATCGCCCGGCCGACACGCACGATCGTCGCGCCTTCCTCGATCGCTTCCTCGAAATCGTCGGTCATGCCCATGGACAGCTCCGGCAGGCCGAGATCATCGCGCATCTTTTTCAGTTCGCGAAAATGCGGGCGCGAGTCGCCGGCCGGAGGGATGGCCATCAGTCCGGTGAGCTGCAGCGGGTCCATCGCGGCGATGCGCTTCACGATCGAGGCAACGTCGTCGATCTCCGCGCCGCTCTTCTGCGTCTCCCGTCCGATGTTCACCTGCAGCAGGACCTCCTGCCGCTTGCCGATCGCGTCCGCGGCGCGTGCGACTTTCTCCGCGAGCTCGATCGAGTCGATCGATTGAATGACGTCGAAGAGGCGCACCGCGTCCTTGGCCTTGTTCGACTGCAGATGCCCGATGAGATGCCAGCGCGCTTCCTGCGTCACCAGGGGCTTCTTGTCGCGCGCTTCCTGCACCTTGTTCTCGCCGGCGTGCAATGCGCCCGCGGCGATGGCGTGATCCACATCGGAAGCGGGAAAGGTCTTGGTCACGGCGACCAGCATCACTTCGTCGCGGCGCCGCGAGGCCGCGTCGCACGCCGCGCTGATGCGCCGCTCCACCGCCGTCACGTTGGCGGCGATCTCCTCAGCCCGCGACACGCCGGCGCTCCAGCGACTTGCCGCTCGCGCGATCGACTGCGAGATTGGCCAGGCGGTCGGCGTCCTTGTTCCCCGCGCGCAGCGTGTGGCGAATGGAGAAACGTCCGAAGCGGCGGACCATGGACTTCGCGCGCTCGTAGAGCGGGATGAGATTGGGGTGGCGGACTTTGTACACGCCG
>DATLBM010000159.1:0-6697 GCA_035526885.1 Thermoanaerobaculia bacterium
ATGGGATTCGGAGCGAGTTTCGCGCCGCCGAACACGTCGGCGAGCGCGGTCGGATAGACGGGGGCGATCTCGATCCGCGCGGGCACGGCCAGTCGCGCCAGCGCCTGCGGCAGGGCGCCATGCGCGACCTCTTCCGCGGCCGGAGTGGGGGCGTAAACTTCGATGACGATCTCGCTGGTGCGTTCGTCGATGGACAGGCCGGCCAGCGTCGGAAAGATTTCACCCAGCGCGGTTTGATTCTTCGTCAGGGACGCGCGCAATGCGGCCACCGTCGCCCGCGCGCCGGTCTCGAAGACCACCGGGAGCACGCTTCCGCCGAGGGCATGACGTTGCGCGGCGACAGGCGCGTTCCCGGTGAGGCGCACCCGTAGCCGATAGACCGGCTGGTGATCGAGCACGATGCCGGCCAGGCGGTCTTTGTGAATCTCGCGCAGGCGCTCGATGAGGCCGTCCATCGCTTTGCGCACGCGCATCCTGCGTTCCGCCTCCGCGTGCGTCACGCCTTCACCGCGCGCGTACGACGAGACGTCTGCATTCGCTGCCAGAATCACGAAAAAGCACAGCACTCCACCGAGAACTCGCATTGCAGCTCCTTCGCCGTTTCGGGACGGATGGACGGCAGTAATGCCACAACATGCGGCCGGATAACTCTACTGTCAAGAGACAAAAACGCCGGACGTGACAGGCCGAAGGACGAATTGCGCGCGGCAGCGCGGGCCTTCTTGTTTTGGTGCACCGCGCGGCGCTTCTCCGGCGCGCAGTTCTTGAGCGACACCACCAGCGCGCGCCCGTCCGGCACGTTGACGATCATCGGGCCGTGACAGGTCTCGATGGTCCCGAACTGCGCCGCCGCCGCCGAAACGCCGTCGAAGGTCTCGCAGCTGTACGGCTCGTTCTCGTCCAGCTCCAGCGCGCCTTCCTCGACGCGGCGCAGCACGACCCACGGGTTCCGCTGCCCCCCGGTGGGGAGCACGATCGCGCCTTTGTCGCCGTCGGCCAGGACGAGCTCGGCCGCGGCGCAGTTCCAGGTCCCGCACGACGTCGCCATCCGCGTGTAACGGATCGGCCTGGTGATTGCCGGCAAACTCCGAATAAGTCGGCGCGGCTTTTTCATATGTGCCTCTGCGGAGGACCCATGAAGCTGCACAAACCCCTGATTCTCGCGGCGATTCTCATGGTCGCAGCGGGCAATGCCGTAGCCGCGACCTTCGTCGTGCCCACGGACGAGGAACTGATCGCGAAGTCTCCCGCGATCGTCATCGGCACCGTGGAAGGCTCGTACGTCCAGGAAGCGCACGGAACGATGGAAACGACTTACGAAATTCGCGTAGAGCGTGCCGTCAAGGGCAACGTCCCCGCGCGTGACGAGCTCCTGCGCATCGTCTCCCTCGGCGGCGTCATCGGCGACCGCGGCGTGCTCGTGCCCGGCGAGGCGCATTTCGAACAGGGACAGCGCGTGCTGCTCTTCCTCTCCCGCGACAGCCGCGGCCGTTTCCGCACCACCGACTTCACCCTCGGACGATTCGCCTTCCGCACGTCCACGCGCGGCGAGCATCTGCTCGTGCGCTCGATGGAAGACGTGGTGGGTTGGGATCAGAGCGGACGTCCGCACCAGGAAAAAGTGCGCCGCGAGGAAGGTTTCCTTCACTTCATCGAGGAGCAGGTACATGGCCGCAAGGCCGAGAAGAGCTACGTCGTCGACGCCTCCGCGGTGACGCTCGCGCCCCAGGAGGGGACGTCGTCGCAGATTGCGGCGAACGCGGCGCCGTTTCCGGCCGCGACGTACACCGACTGGGTGAACAACGAGCCCGTGCGCTGGCCGAACATGGCCGCGGGCGTCCCCGTGTACAAACGCTCCGATCAGAACATCGCCGGCGCCGCGGACGGCGGCGTGTCGGTGATTCAGAACGCACTGGCCGCGTGGACGAATGAGTGCGGCTCGGTGATCAACTATCTCTACGCCGGACAGGTGCCCGTGGCGTCGACGAATCACGACGGCACCAACGTCGTGGAGTTCAACGATCCGCAGGAGCGCATCAGCGGCGCGTGGGGCGGGTCCGGAACGATCGGCATCTGCTTCCTGTCGTTCGCCGGCGAGCACACGTTCGACGGGCAGACCTGGCTGAACATCACCGACGCCGACGTCGTCTTCCAGAACGGCTACACCGCGTCGGCGCCGTCGTTTCCCACGGCCACGACGCACGAGCTGGGACACGGACTGGGCTGGCGACACTCGAACCAGGACTACGCCACCGCCGGGGCATGCAACTCCGCGACGCAGGAGTGCACCAGCGCCGCAATCATGAACTCCGTCGTGAACGCGAGCTACGGCTACACGCTGCAGCCGTGGGACGTGAACGCCGCGCAGTCGGTGTATCCGGGCGGCACGTGCGGCGGAGCGGCGTGCATCCCGCCGGTGATCACCTCGCAGCCGCAGTCGGTGGTCGTCCCGTTCGGAACGACGAAGCCGGCCTCGGTCGGCGCGACCGGGACGAACCTGCAGTACCAGTGGTACGTCGGGCGGAGCGGCGACACGTCGTCGCCCATCGCCACCGGACCGACCATCCAGGTCGGCGGTCCCTACTCGCGCCTGTTCTGGGTGCGCGTGTTCAACGAGTGCGGCAGCGCGAACAGCACCACCATCGCGGTTTCGGTGATCGGCAGCGCGGCCGCCGGTCCGAACGCGCTGCGATTGCGGCCCGTGTCGCCGGGCTGGCGCATGGTCGGCGCGGCCGACTTCACCGCCGACGGCAACGAGGACATCCTGCTGCAGAACACGGGCTCCGGACAGCTCGTCGTGTGGAACACCATGCGCGGCGGCGTGATCTCGACCGACAACTTCATCTCGCCGGCGCCGGTCAGCGCGGCCTGGCGCGCGATCTTCGTCGGTGATTTCAACGGCGACACGCGCCCGGACATCCTCCTGCAGAACCAGACCACGAACGACATCTACGTCTGGACCATGAACGGCCTCACGGCCACGAATACCAACAACTTCGTGGGCCGCACGGCGACGGGCTGGCGGGTGGTGGCCGGCGGCGATCTCGATCGCGACGGCAGCATCGACCTGATCGTGTCGAATGCATCGTCGCGGCAGAACGCCATCTGGAAGCTCGCCGGAACGGGCGTGGTCTCGACCAACACCTTCCTCCCGAATACCGCGCCGGGATGGGAGATTCAGGCGGTCGGTGATCTCAGCGGCGACGGGTGGCGCGACATCATCGTGCGCAACATGACCAGCGGCGAGAACGCCGCCTGGACCATGAACGGCTTCGCCGTGATCTCGACGAACAACGCTCTGGCGGGCGTGCCGAACACCGCCTGGCGCATCATCAGCGTGGGCGACTTCAATGGCGACGGCCGCGTCGACCTGCTCTGGCAGAGCAGCAACACCGACGAGGCCGCGGTGTGGATCATGAACGGCTTCGCCGTCGTATCACCCTAGCGGGTGCCTCCGGCGTTGCCGGTTGCCATGTTGCCGTGTTGCCGTGTTGCCGGTGCCTGATCGCCCAGGCGCAAACGCACCGGCAACCGGCAACATGGCAACCGGCAACGCGGAGGTCCTCGCGTCCCCCAAGCTATGATGCGACCCGTGACCCGCTACGCCGCGCTGCAAGCCCTCGCGTACTACCTCCCCGAGTCCGAGCTCACCAACGAAACGCTGGCCGGCGAATTCGAGGACTGGACCGCGGACAAGATCCTCGAGAAGACGGGCATCTCCTGCCGCCGCATCGCCGCCCCCGAAGAATGCTCCTCCGACCTCGGCGTCTCCGCCGCCGAAGCGCTCTTCGAAGGCGGCACGGTGAAGCGCGAAGACATCGACTTCCTGCTCTTCTGCACGCAGAGCCCCGACTACTTTCTCCCCGCCACGGCCTGCATCGTTCAGGCGAAGCTGGGTTTGCGCACCGACTGCGGCGCGATCGATTTCAATCAGGGCTGCTCCGGCTTCGTGTACGGACTGGCTCTGGCGAAGAGCCTCGTCGAAGGATTGGGACTGAACAACGTCCTGCTCATCACCGCCGAGACGTACAGCAAGTTCATTCATCCTCGCGACCGCAGCGTGCGCACGATCTTCGGCGACGCCGCCGCAGCCACGCTGATCTCCGCGGTCGAAGCGGAAGAACCGCTCCTCGGCCCGTTCGTGTTCGGCACCGACGGCCGCGGCGCCGGCAACCTGATCGTGCCCGCGGGCGGCATGCGCCTGCCGGTCAGCGAGACGACGTCCGCCGTCGAGGTCGACAACGGCGGCAACGCGCGCTCGAAGAACAACCTCTACATGAACGGTCCGGAGATCTTCAACTTCACGCTCAAGGCCGTGCCCGCGGCCGTGAACGCGCTGCTGGCCAAGGCGAACGTTGCGCGCGAGGACGTCGACTACTACGTGCTGCATCAGGCCAATCGCTTCATGCTCGACCGCCTGCGCGACAAGATGAAGATCGATCCGTCGCGTTTCTGCCTGGAGATGGAGGACTGCGGCAACACGGTCTCGTCGACGATTCCCATCGCGCTGGCGCGCTCGCAACAGGACGGGCGGCTGTCGAGCGGCGCGCGCGTGATGAACGTCGGCTTCGGCGTCGGCTACTCGTGGGCGGCAGGGATGATGCGCGTGCCATGACGGCGCAGCGGTGGCAAAAACTCGGACGCGTCTATGCGCCCGATCCCAACGTCGCGCAGCGAAAGCTCTACGGAATTCTGCCCACGCCGCAGTACCTCGCCGGGCAGGACGCGATTCGCGTTTACTTTGCCGCCACCGGCGACGATCGCGTGGGCCGCGTGTTTGCGATGACCGTCGACGCCGCCGATCCCACGCGCGTCCTCGAGCCGGCCGGCGCCGCGTTGCTGCAACCCGGACCTCCCGGCGCCTTCGACGACTGCGGCGCCAATCCCTCCTGCATCGTCACCATCGGCGGGGTGCCGCACCTCTACTACATCGGCTACCAGCGCTCGGTCGTGTCGCCGTATCTGCTCTTCACCGGCGTGGCCGTGTCGCGCGACGGCGCGGTGTTCGAGCGCCATTCGAATGTGCCCGTCTTCGACCGCACGACTTCCGAATACATCATCCGCTCCGCGCCGAGCGTGCACGAGGAAGACGGCGCCTATCGCGCGTGGTACGTCTCGGCGTCGGGGTGGGAGCAGATGACGGAGGGGATTTTCCAGGGGCGGATGATGCCGGTGTATGTGATCCGGCATGCGCGCTCGCGAGATGGTCTGCACTGGATCGCCGACGAAGACGTCTGTATCGGCCCGCGCAACGGCGACGAGTTCGGATTCGGGCGGCCGTGGGTGATCCGCGACGGAAATCGCTGGCGCATGTACTTCTCGCGCCGGACGCGGAGCACGCCGTATCGCATCGGCTGTGCGGAGTCGGACGACGGCCTGCACTGGGAACGCCGCGACGAGGACGTGCAGCTCGACGTCTCCAGCTCACCGGACGGCTGGGACTCGGAGATGGTCTGCTACGCCGCGGTCATCACCACGAAGCACGGAACGCTGATGTTCTACAACGGCAACCGCAACGGCGAGACCGGTTTCGGCTGTGCGCGATTGTTGATATAAGTCCGCGCCATGAATCACGAGCCGTTCCTGAACAAGCTCGGCGCGTTGACCGAAGGACCTGTCGATGACGCGACGGCGATCGACCCGCGCAGCTGGGACTCGGTCGACGTGCTCGACCTCATCGCCGCCATCGACGAGTCGTATGACGTGACCGTCCCGGTCGAACAACTCAACTCCTGCCGCACGGTCGGCGAGCTTCGCCAGCTCGTTCGCACCGCCGGCGGTGCGGCCTGATCCCGTGTCCAAAAAGAAACTGATCATCGCGGGCGACAGCGCGTTTGCCGAAGTGGCCTACGAGCTCTTCACCGTCGAATCCGACTACGAGGTCGTGGCCTTTGCCGTCGAGCGCGAGTATCTGAAACGCGACTCGCTCTTCGACCTGCCCGTGGTGGCTCTGGAAGACGTCTGGTCGCGCTACGCCCCCGCCGATCACTCCTTCTACGCCGCCACCGTCTACACGCAGGGCAACAAGCTCCGCGCGCGCCTCTACCAGACGCTCAAGGAGATGGGCTACGCGCCGGCGTCGTTCATCAGTCCGCGCGCGATGGTGTGGCGCAATGCGAAGATCGGCGAGCACGTGTTCATCTTCGAGAACAACGTCGTGCAGCCGTTCGCCGAGATCGGCGACAACGTCGTGCTCTGGAGCGGCAATCACATCGGGCATCACTCGAAGATCGGCAGCCACTGCTTCATCTCCTCGCACGTCGTGATCTCGGGCTTCTGCACCGTGGGCGAGTACACGTTCATGGGCGTGAACGCGACGATGGGCAACAACCTCAACGTCGGCAGGAAGTGCACCGTCGGAGCGGCCGCGCTGATTCTGGCAGACGTTCCGGACAGCCGCGTGGCCGTCGGGATCTGGAAAGGTCCGGCCAAAGGTCCGGCCCAGTCATGACCGCGGTGCGGGCGGTCCGCTTCACGCCGGACGACGCGCCGGCCTGGAACGAATTCGTCCGCGCTTCCCGGAACGGCACCTTTCTCTTCGACCGCGGCTACATGGACTATCACGCCGATCGCTTCGAGGACCGCTCGCTGCTGTTCTTCGATTCCGCCGATCGGCTCGTGGCCGTACTGCCCGCGCATCGCCGCGGCACGGAACTGATCAGCCACGGCGGACTGACGTACGGCGGCTTCGTCACCA
>DATLBM010000160.1:0-8946 GCA_035526885.1 Thermoanaerobaculia bacterium
ATCGCTCGTGTTGTTCTTGGCCGCGATCTCAGCGGTCCACGAGTTGACGTGGGTGACCTGATAGTGCGCTTCCACGTTATCGGCCGCGACGAAGCGCTGCTTCGCGCCCCCGGTGCCTTCGTTCCAGACGCGCAGCATGATGTCGGCCGGCGTGCCGAATTTGACGTCCACGTCGCACGTGATCGTGAACATGGTGTTGTCGATGGTGCACGCCGCGAACGTCGACACCGGCTTCAGCGCGCAGAGAAAGAGAATGACACAAGCGATTTTTCGCATCTGATTTGCCTCGTTATTTGGATGACCGTCGTGATTGTACGCTGGACTGCGCAGACGATTGCAAGCATGGTAGCAGCGTTCCCCCCGGCCGAGGGAGGAACGTGAGGGCCGGAAGCGAGCGCACGGTGTTCATGCACGCAATGTCGATGTAACCGCTTACATGGTGCTTACGGGGAACCTGTAGGATGTCGCCCATGAAGTACTGGCTGATGAAATCCGAGCCGTCGGCGTACTCGATCGACGACCTGAAACGCGACCGCAAGACCACCTGGAACGGCGTGCGCAACTTCCAGGCGCGCAACTACATGCGCGACGACATGAAGCCCGGCGATCAGGTGCTCTTCTACGCCTCGAACGCGAAACCGTCCGGCGTCACCGGCATCGCCGAGATCAGCAAAGCCGCGGTGCCGGAGCCGGAGGACCCGACGTGGTCGATGGTCGAGATCCGCTTCGGCGAGAAATTCAAAGAGATCGTACCGCTCGACGTGCTGAAGGCGACCAGGGGTCTCGAGAAGATGGTCGTCACGCAGAAAGGCTCGCGACTTTCCGTGCAGCCCGTGACGAAGGGCGAGTTCGAGATCGTGCGGAAGCTCGGTCATGCGCGTTGAGCTGCATCGCGGTGACATCACGAAGCTCGACGTCGACGCCATCGTCAACGCCGCCAACGAATCCCTCCTCGGCGGCGGAGGCGTGGACGGCGCCATTCATCGCGCGGCCGGTCCCGAGCTCCTCGAAGAGTGCAGAAGCATCGGCGGCTGTCCGACCGGAGAGGCGCGCATCACGAAGGGATATCGCCTGCCGGCCAGGCACGTCATCCACACCGTGGGACCGGTCTGGCACGGCGGCACGAACGGCGAGCCGGAACGGTTGGCCTCGTGCTATCGCCAGTCGTTGCGGCTTGCCGAGGAGCACGGAGTGCGCAGCATCGCCTTCCCCGCGATCAGTTGCGGCGTGTACGGATATCCGGTCGATGCGGCGACCGAAATCGCCGTGCGCGAAGTCTCGCAACATCGAGGCAACGTCGAGCGTGCGATCTTCGTCTGCTTCGGCGACGAGGTCTGCCGCGCGTACGAGCGCGCGTTGGCTGGCGCGGGCTTTGCGGGCTGACCGGCATGGTTCGACCCAGTTGTCCCGCGCTCGTCATTCATGAGGACGACGCGTTTCGCAAGTCGCTGATCGCCGCGCTCGATCAGCAGAATTTCACCGTCACCTTCGCATCCGACGGCGACGGCGCGCTGGACATCCTCCGCAACCGTCGCTTCAGCGTCGTCCTCCTCGGGCTGAACCTGGCGACGAGCTCCGGCGTGCGCACGCTCGATTTCCTTCGCCACGAAAAGAAGAATCTCGCCTGCGGCCTGCTCATCCTCGGCGATCCCGATCCGCGCCTGCGCACGTGGGCTCCGTGGGCCGACGAGACGCTGTACAAGCCCGTCGACGCCGAGTACGTGGCCACGCGCGCGCGCAGCTACTGCGATTGCGGGTAGAAGACAAACGTGGCGACGGGCTTCAGCCCGTCGCAATATCGACAATCGCAACGGGCTGAAGCCCGTCGCCACATTTCTCAGTTTCCTCGGGACCTCCAAGCGCGTCCAACGGGCGTGAACAAGAAAGCACTGCTCGCGCTCGTCCTCGTCGCCATGTCCTGCGCCAGGGAGGGCGCCGCGCCGCTGGCGCGCGATGCGGTTTCGAACGCCGCGCCGCAGAGCGACGCACGCGCCGTGTCGACGGCGGTGGTCACGCCGATGATCGTGCGCACCGCCGAGATGCACATCCTCGTCGCCGACACGTCGAAGACCATCGACGCCGTGACGAAGCAGGTCGAAGGCGCCGGCGGCTACGTCGCCAACTCGAACGTCTGGCGCGACGGCGATCTCCTCCGCGCCACGCTCACGCTGCGCGTCCCCTCGGACAAGCTCACCGCCGCGCTGGCGTCACTGCGCGGACTGGCGAAGCGCGTGGAGCGCGAGAGCGTGAGCAGCCAGGACGTGACGCAGGAGTACGTCGACCTCGAGTCGCAGGTGCGCAATCTCGAAGCGACGGAGATCGAGCTGCGCGAGCTCCTCAAGACCGCGCGCGTGAATTCGCAGAAAGCGTCCGAAGTGCTCGAAGTGCATCAGCAGCTCACCGCGATCCGCGGCCAGATCGAGCAGGCCAAAGGCCGCATGCGTTACCTATCGCAGGTCACGGCGATGTCGTCCGTCAGCCTGGACATCACGCCGGACGCGCTTGCGCCGGGATGGCATCCGCTGCGCGAGGCGCGCGAGGCCACCAGCGCGCTGGTCGCGCTGCTGCAGAAGCTCGGCACGGTCGCGATCTGGTTCGTGATCTACATGCTGCCGGTGCTGGCGCTTCTCGGATTGGTGCTGTTCGGATTCGTGCGCGTCCTGCGGCGCGCACGTCACTCGTCCGGTTCGGGCTCGCCCAGCATCGACGCCTTGTGATGATGGAACCTGCCCGTCGCCAGAAGCGCGGGCAGGAGCGTGATCGACGCCAGGCAGCTCAGAGCGATGCCCACGACGGAAGCCAGTCCGATCGACCTCACGCCCGGGTAGTGCGACATCGCGAAGGACGCGAAGCCGACGATCGACATCAACGCGGCCAGCGTCACCGCACGGCCGGTTTCCAGCGCGTTGACGGGAAACTCCTCCGGCGACTCGTCGTAGCGCTGCAGCATGTACACCGCGTAATCCGTGGCCGTGCCGACGAGCATCAGCCCGACGAAGATGTTCATGAAGTTGAACTCGATGTCGAGCGACGCCATGAACCCGAGCATGCACGTGCAGCCCGCGATGAACGGCACGAACACGAACAGCGCGCGCGTGAACGAGCGGAAGCCCACCCACACCAGCGCGAACACGAGCGCCAGTCCTAGGAGGCTGGCGCGAATGGCGTCGTTGGTCGTGATCGTGCGCAGCGTCTGCGAGATCAGGTTCACGCCGGTGAGCACGCCCTCGGGATGATTCCTGCGAATCTGTTGCAGTTCCTGCGGCAGGAAGCGCGGCCACTTACCGTTGGTCGGATACACGTAAACGATCGAAAGGTAGCCGTCCTTCGTTTTCTTGAGGAAGCGCTGCACGGATTCGCCGAGGCCAAGGCGATCGAGCGTGGCGATGGTGAGGGGGACGCGCTGCGACAACGCCTGCCCGTAGAGCGGCAACACCTCGTCATACACCTCCGCGCGGAAGCCGTTCGCCACCAGCGCCTCGCGGAACGTCTTTTCGATCCGTGCGAACGAGAACTTGTCGTTCTCGCCGTTGCGCAGACGGTCGATGACCACGCGCTGCTCGGCCTCGGCCGGCACGAAGGTGGTGATCGATTGATACGAGCCGATCACGCCCTTCTGCGTCAGCCGCTCGAACTCCGGCACGACGCGCTCGGCTTTCGAGATGGCCTCGTCGGCCGTGCGACCGCGCACGCCGTACATCATCGCGTCGAACGATTGTCCGAAGCGCTGCGTGACCTCGCTCTGCCGGCGCGAGGCCTCGTTGCCCGTCGCGCGCAGCGCCTGCAGGCTGTCGCTGAACCGCACGCCGCGCGCGATGAACGCCGTGACGAGGGTGATCACCGTCCAGGCGATGATCACCGTTCGCGGACGGCGCAGGCTCCAGCGCACCACGCGGCCGGAGCCGAGGGCGTGGACGAAGAGGCGCCGTTTGGCGGAGCGGCGGCGCTCGACGAGGATCAGGATCGCGGGGAAGACGTAGATCGCCGCCAGCAGGAAAATCATGATGCCGCTGCCCGTGAGGAACCCGAGCTCCGTCATGCCGCGGAAGTCCGTGGCCAGGAACGCGTAGAACGTGGCCGCGGTGGTGACGGCGCCGACGATCACGCCCGGCAGCGCGTGACGCATCAGCGTGCGCACCGCGGTCTCGACGTCCGCGCCGCGATTGCGTTCGTCGACGTAGCGCTCGTACAGCACGGTCATGAAGTCGAGGCCGAGCCCTGCCAGCAGCGCGGCGAAGCCGGTGCTCGCCGCGGAGAGCGTGCCGAACGTCAGCGCTCCCAGACCGAAGGTGATGATGATCGCGGCCGCCATCGGCACCCCCGCGTACAGCATCGCCGAAGGACGGCGGTACGCGTACAGGTAGAGCAGCAGAACGCCGAGCATCGACGTGATGCTGTTCAGCGTCATGTCCTGGCGGATGATCTTCTCGTCGCCCGCGGCGATGGCGTAGCCGCCCGTGTAGCCGATCACGGGCGCGGGCAGATTCGGATTCGCTTTCACGAAATCAGCGGATGCTTTCTCCGCGATCTCGTGCGTCCGCTCCATCAACTTGCGGCTGAACGGCAGGTCCTGCGCGGCGTGCCGCGGCCGCGCGATGATCAACGCCGAGGCGTGATCGGCGGAGAGGTAATAGCCGCTGGCGAAATCGATCTTCAATCCGCCGCCGGCGCGCTGCAGTTTCTCCGCATACACAGGCAGAAGGTTGAACGGATCGATGCGCACGAGCTGCTTGGCGATCGACGACTGCGGCGTCTGCAGCAGCGCGGCGTTGCGCGCGACGGTGGTGCGGATGCCTTCATCGCTCAGCTTCGCTTCCACCTGATCGAGTTGCTCGGGCGTGAGCACGAGCATCGCGTACGGGATGACCTTGTCGACCATCGAGAACACGTCGGGGATCTGCCAGGTGACGCTCTCGATGTCCTTGTCCTTTTTCAGCTGGTTGCCGAGGGAGTCGAGCAGGGGAAAGTAGGTCTCGGCGTTCGCGCCCCTGGGGATGTCCACGACGATGATGTGGAAGTCGAGCGTGCCGGTTTCCTTGAGCAGATCGCGGAACTCGTTCACCTCGCGGTTGTTGTGCGGGATGAGGTTCAGGACGTCGGGATCGAGGCGCAGGCGCAACGCCGCCAGGCCGCCCAACAGCACGATCACCGCGGAGACGACCAGGACCGCTTTCGGCCGGCGCAGGAGCAGGTTGGTTGTGCGTTCGAGCAGAGATTTCAAACGGTTTCCTTGTTCGTCATGCGGTCGAGCACGTGCCGGGTCATCGCTTTGGCCAATTCGTGCTCGCCCATGAAGACGGTGCCGAGGTTCTCGCCGCGCAGCAGATCAGCCACTTCGTCGCTGTGCGTGCGCAGAACGATATCGATCTTCGGGTTCAACTGACGAGCCACTTCGACGATTTTTCGCACTCCGGCATCGTCGGGCATCGCGATGACCAGCATCGCGGCGCGGGCCACGTGGGCCTGGATGAGCGTCGCGGGATCGGTGGCATCGCCGGCCACGGCGTGCAGATTCTTCGCGCGCAACGCGTCGACGAGCTCGCGGTTTTTTTCGGCGATGGTGAAAGGAATGCCGCGCTCCGCAAGGTCCTGCGCGATGCGGCGCCCCACGCGTCCGTATCCGGCGATGGCCACATGCCCGGTCAGCTCCTCGGAATCCACACTCATCGGCAGCTCCGCGAGCGGATCGGGTCTCTGCGTGCGCATCCACTTCTGCATCGGCGCGAGCGCGACGAACAGCGCGGGGTTCAGCGAGATGGAGAGAATGGCCGCGGCCAGGATGAGGTGCTGCGCGTGCTCGGGCAGCAATCCATGCTCTCTTCCGATGCCCGCGAGGATGAATGAGAACTCGCCGATCTGCGCGAGGCTCACGCCGATCATGATCGCGGTGCTGAGCGAATAGCGGAACAGCAGGACGATGGCCGTCGCTGCCGCGGCGTTGCCGATCATCACGACGCCCAACGTGGCCAGCACGGCCAGCGGCTCGCGCACGAGCACCATCGGATCGAAGAGCATCCCCACGGACACGAAGAACAGCACCGCGAAAGCATCCCACAGCGGCAGCGACTCCTCGGCCGCCCGCTCACTCAGCGCCGATTCGCCGAGGAGCATGCCGGCGAAGAACGCGCCGAGGGCGAAGGAGACGCCGAAGAGCGCCGCCGCGCCGTACGCGACACCCACGGCCGCCGCAACGACGCACAACGTGAAGAGCTCGCGCGAGCCGGTGCGCGCGATCGCCCAGAGCACGCGCGGGAAGATGCGGCGTCCGGCGATGAGCATCAGCGCGATGAATGCTCCGACTTTCAGGAACGTGATCGCGAGCGATGCTCCGAGGCCGCCCTTCGCGCCGGCGAGCGGCGGCAGGATGACCAGGATCAGGACCATGATCAGGTCCTGCACGATCAGCCAGCCGATGGCGATGCGCCCGTTGAACGAGCGGAGCGCGCCACGCGCCTCGAGCGCGCGCAGAAGCACGACGGTGGAGGCCACGCTCAACGCCAGTCCGAATACGAGCCCCGCGCTGAATTTCCATCCCCACCACATGGCCACGGCGGTGCCGAGGGCGGTGGTGATCGCGATCTGCGCGACGGCGCCGGGCAGGGCGAGACGCTTCACTTCCATCAGATCGTCGATGGAAAAGTGCAACCCGACACCGAACATCAGGAGCATCACGCCGATCTCGGCCAGCTGCGACGCCAGCGCGACATCGGCCGTGTACCCGCCCGTGTACGGCCCGATGATCACCCCCGCCACGAGGTATCCGACCAGCGTCGGCAACTTCAGACGCGCGGCGAGATAGCCGAGCACCAGCGCCAGCGCAAAGGCGGCCGCGATGGTGGTGATGAGGGTGGCGCCATGGGACACGGCGCGCATCATACGTGCGAGTGAAGTGTGGTCGCCTATCGTCGATGTCGCCAGTAGCCGGGACGCCTGCGGGCAGCGACTTCAGCCCACAGCTCTTCGACGTTCGCCTCTGGTGGGGGCTCCACGCTTTCGATGAGCAAGCCGGCGAGCGTGGCTCGTTCGCTCTCGGGTAAGTCGAACGCCTCTCGGAACACATCTCCAAGATTGCGATGCATCGACGTATTACCCGTTGAGCGCGTCCCGCGCAGGAATGCGCCGCCCCTCCCAAGCGATAACCCTTTCGAATGATCCGACGCGCGTTCCTGCTCACCGTCCTCGTCAGCCTCGCCCTCGCCGCCTCCGCGCGGCCGAAGTTGTTCACGCTGTTCGGCAAGTCGGGGCGGACGTATTCGCGCGTGCAGTTGCAGGTGGCGACGGCGGACATGAAGGCCGTGCGCGTGTACGCGGCGCCTAGCGGGACGCTGCTCGGCGTCTTCGTGAATGATGCGTGGGCGGGAGGGACGGCGTGGGTGGCGAAGACGTTTCCCGGGCGCGGGGAGGCGTTTCCCCTCGCGAGCTTCGAGTTCCAGCCCGGCCGCGCGTCCACGCTGAAGACCGCGCTGCCGAAGATCGGGGACGACGGCGTCGAGATCTACGTCCTGCGCGGGAAGAAGGAAGAGAAGTTCGTCGTGAAGACGAACCCGGCCGAGTACACGCTGGAGAAATGACCGAGCTGGTGGCGTACTTCGACCGCATCCGCGAGCGCACCATGCGCGTCGTGGCGTGCGTGCCGCCGGAGCGCATCGACTGGACGTACAAGGCAGGGAAGTTCACGTTCGGCGACGTCATGCGCCACCTCGCCTCCATCGAGCGCTGGATGTTCACCGAGAACGCGATGGGGCGGCCGTCGCGCTATCCCGGCCACGGTCGCGAGCTTGCTGACGGCTACGAGAACGTCGTCGCCTACATGAAGGCCATGCATACGGAGTCGATGGCGCTGCTGACGACGCTGAGTGACGACGACCTGCAGCGCCGCTGCGTGACTCCCGGCGGCGCCGAGCTCCGCGTCGAGAAGTGGCTGCGCGGCATGATCGAGCACGAGGCCCATCATCGCGGCCAGCTCTATCTCTACTGCTCGATGCTGGACATCGCGACGCCGCCGATCTTCGGGCTGACCGAGGAGGAAGTGGCGCGGCGGAGCCGGATGTAGGGCGGTTGCCGGTTGCCGTGTTACCGGTTGCCGGGGTGCCTTCTCGCGACGACGCACCCTGGCAACCGGCAACACGGCAACCGGCAACATGGACAGGCTGAAGCCCGTCCTACATTTCGCCACAATCCCACCTTCACAAAGCGCGAAAGCCGACACCGGTTTTGCCGGGCGGTGCATTTACACTGCGCGGTCATGAGAAAAAGCGTCGCCGCGCTCCTGCTGTACCTCGCTGCCGCCGTCCCTTCCTTCGGCGCAGCCACCTTGAAGATCATCAACGCCGGACCGGCCGGCGAGACGTCCACGCTGGCCGAGGCCAACGAGATCCGCGCGGTCTTTTCCGAGCCCATGGTCGTCCTCGGCAAGATCCCGCAGCCCGTCACGGCGCCCTTTTTCAAGATCGATCCGGCGGTGAAGGGCACCTTGCGCTGGTCCGGCACGACGACGCTCATCTTCACGCCCGACAAGCCGCTGCCGTACGCCACCGAGTACAGCGTCACGATCGACAAATCGGCGAAGTCGATCAACGGCAACACGCTCGATCAGCCGTACCAGTGGACCTTCTCCACGCCCGCCATCCGCCTGAAGAACACCGACTGGTACCGCAAGTCCAACGGCGCGATCGTCATCGCGCTGCGCTTCAACCAGCCCATCAAGGCCGATCTGCTCCTGCCGCATCTGCAGCTGCGCACGGCGGCGCACAACATCGAGTTGCCGGCCGAGCCGAAAGGCGAGCCCGCGTTCGAGGCGAAGAAAGCGAAGGCGCTGGCGACCGCGCAAAGCGCGGGACAGATGATCCTGGCCTTCGCCGCGACGGAGTGGAACACCGAGCGCTTCCCGAAATCGAACGACCTCGTCGTCATCGAGACCAAGCCCGGCATCGCGCCGGACACGAA
>DATLBM010000161.1:0-4414 GCA_035526885.1 Thermoanaerobaculia bacterium
GACATCCGCGACCGCCTGCGCGAGCTGTACGTGAAGTGCCTGGCCATGCTGGCGCGGATGCACGCCACGCCCGAGGCGTGGGAGCGGCTGGTGGACGCCGACCCGACGAACGAGGAGGCCGCGCGCAACCTCATGAAAACACTGGACGCCGCGGGCGCGATGCGCGTCTACCGCCGCCTGGTCGAGACGCTGAAACGCGTGCTCGAAGTCGAGCCGGAACCGGAGACCGTGGCGCTCTTCGAGCGGCTGAAAGGCAAAAGGTAAAAGCCTCGAGACGAAGCACTTTCGCCTTTTACCTTTTACCTTTTACCTTCCTCCGGCTGAAGCGTAAGCACCCCGTAAGCACGCGTCCCTACATTGCGACGCATGGCTCGTTACCTCTTTGCGCCCATGCCGATCACGGGACATGTGAACCCGGGACTGCCGATCGCGCGCGAGCTGGTCGAGCGCGGCCATGACGTGCGCTGGTATTCCACGGCGCGCTTCCGCAAAGCGATCGAATCCATCGGCGCACGCTGGGTGCCGTTCCGCGACGCGATGCCCATCGACGAGGAACGCCTCGATTCCATGTATCCCGATCGCCCCGCCGCCGGCATTCAGCAGCTCCGGTACGACATCAAGAACATCTTCGTCGCGGCGATGCCCGGCATGCTCCGCGACCTCACCAACGAGCTCCGCCGCGAGTACGCGGACGTCATCGTCGGCGACAGCGCTTCCGCCGCCGCGGAAGCAGTGAACGCGAAGTTCGGGATTCCGTGGGCCGTGTACGGCATCAGCGTTCTGACGCTGCCCAGTCGCGACACCGCGCCGTTCGGCCTGGCCCTTTCGCCGAGCAGCACTCCCCTTGGCCGTCTCCGCAACAAGGCTCTCTACTGGCTCGTCGATCGCGTCATCTTCCGCGAGGCGAACGAGCATAGCGACAAACTCCGCCGCGGCGTCGGGTTGCCGCCCCTGGGCTCGAGCATCTTCGGGTTCGCACGCAAGGCCGACCTCTATCTCCAGCCTTCCGTGCCCTCGTTCGAGTACCCGCGCACGGACATGCCCGACAACCTGCACTTCATCGGCGCGTCCGTCCCGGCGCCGCCGGCGGATTGGGCGCCGCCCGCGTGGTGGCCCGAGCTGCATGGCCGCAGAGTCGTGCTCCTGACGCAGGGCACGATCAACAACGACTACGACCAGTTGATCCGTCCCGCCATCCGCGCGCTGGCCGGGGAGAACGTCCTGGTCGTCGTCACGACCGGTACGAAGCCGGCGTCCGAGGTGGGCATCGCGCCGCTGCCGGGCAACGTGCGCGTCGAGCAGTTCATCCCGTACGCGCACCTGATGCCGCACGTCGACCTGCTGGTGACGAACGGCGGCTACGGCACGGTGCAGATCGCGCTCGCGCACGGCGTGCCGGTGGTCAGCATCGGCAAGACCGAGGAGAAGCCGGAGATCGCGAACCGCGTGCAGTGGTCGGGCGCGGGCGTCGGACTGAAAGTGAAGATTCCGACCGAGACGCAGATCCGCAACGCCGTCTCGCACGTAATCCATACACCCACCTACGCTGCGCGTGCCGAGGCTTTGCGGTACGAGTTGTCGGGACTGAACAGCGCGGCGGTGGGCGCCGATCTGCTCGAGGAGCTCATCGGCGTGAACGCAGTCGAAGAAAGGTGCGCATAGCCATGGCCGGGATCGGCGTCATCGCGGTATTTCTGATGCTCTTCGTCACCGTCACGCGGGACAACGAAGGATAAGTCAGCAAGTTCCTAGCGGCCCTGCCGGCCGGCAAGCGTACGATTCGCGCGTGGAGGAAATCTTTCCTCGCAGATCCCGCCCCGAGCGGCGCCGCAAGCCTCGTTTGCGTCTGACACGCTCGCTGATCGCGCGCTACGGCGCACAGGGCGTGGTCATCGTCGACCTGAACGAGGGCGGCGCGCGCATCGAGCACTTCGCGCCGCTCCATCCCGGGCGCACTTCCACCCTGACGTTCGATTGGAATTCGGAGCGCATCAACGTCGAGGCGCAAGTGGTGACGTCGCGCGTGCACCGCTTCTCCGACGGCCAGCACGGCGGCACGGTCTACCAGTCGGGACTCGCGTTCGGCGCGCTCGACGAGAAAGTCCTGACCGGACTGCACGAGTTGATGACGACGATGATCTCCCGCTCGGTCGCCGAACAGGTGGCGAACCTGCGCGGGCTCGGCCCGGTCGTCGAGCGCGAGATGCCGGTGTTCCAGGAAGGCGTCGTGGCCACGGACGCGGTCGAGCGCAGCGAGACGAAACGCATCCCCATCAAACGCGCGCACCAGGGCTACACGCGCTGCACGCTCGTGCCAGCCGGCCGCCGCTGGCAACGCCGCTGGACCACGAATCCGCAGCAGCCCGAAGGCGACGGCTTCACGGTGCTGGCCACCGAACCGCGCGAGCTCGTGGACATGCTCTGCGAGGACTACATCCGCTGCGACACGGCCACGCGCAAGCTCATCCGCCTGCTGGCGCGCGTGACGGTGGAAGACTCGCTCACGGGTTGACCCGTGCCGCGAGCGCCGCGATCTCGTCGCGCGCGAACGCCCACTCCTTCCACACCAACTCGCTCCACGCGCGCACCGCAGCGATGTGATCGCTCGCCGTCGCCACGTCGAAGATCGTGAGCGTCCACGCCACGCGCGGCGGCTCGAAGTGCGGCCACGTCTCCACCGAGGACGCCAGCCGCTGCAGCATCGGCGGCACCTCGGGCGAACGGACGCCGCGCTCGATCACGAGATACAAACCTGCGAGATGAATGGCCACCGATTTGTCCGGATGCGCGCCGCCGGCGTGCTGCACGGCGTACGCGTCGACGGTGCGCTGGTGCACCTGCGCGAACAGCACCGCGTTCGAATACTCCGCGGCCAGCACCTCGGTGTACACCGACCAGCACTCCGGCGACGCGTGGTAGTACGTGTCGTTGGACAAGTCGTCGCGCGGCGGCATCTCCAGTCCGCATCCGGGACAAACGCGCATCGCGGCGATAATGTCCCACGATGAGCTTGCGGCGCGAGGTGTTTCTGCGGCGCCTCGTGCGCGTCGAGGGACGCAAGGTCGTGGCGCGGTTTCTCACCGAGCCGGGGAAGGCCGCGGTGCTCGCGTTTCCGTCGCATGCCGAGGCGCGGCGGGCGGCTTCGAAGCTGATCGTGCAATTGCGGCTGTCGCAGTCCGACGAGGAGTACGACGAACAGTTGCGCTTCCGCGTCGATCTCATTCGCGCGTACAACGCGCTGGAAGAAGAGGAATGATGGAGTACCCGCATTCGGATCTGGTGCTGTCGCGGCGCCTGGAGCGCTGCGAGGCCAGGACCAACGCGTCGTTCGTGACGGCGCGCGCGCTGCTCGCTCCCGCCAGCGGCGCGACGTTCATCGAGCGCGCCGGCGCGTACGCGATGTTCGACAGCGCCGGCTCCCCGCTCACGCAGACCTTCTGTCTCGGTCTTTTTGAAACGCCGACCGACGAAGACATCGACGTCCTGGAAGAATTCTTCGTCACGCGCGAGGCGCCGATCTTTCACGAAGTCTCGCCGCTCGCCGATCCGGAGACGCTGGTGCTGCTGTCGCGGCGCGGCTACCGTCCCGTCGAGTTGACCAGCATCCTCTATCGGCCGACGGTGGCCATCGAGCGGACGTCGGAAGTCTCGACGCGCATCGCCGGCGCGGGCGAGTACGACCTGTGGGGCGCGACGTCGGCAAAGGGCTGGAGCGAATACCCCGAGCTCGGCGACTTCATGAACGACCTCGGGCGCGTCACGGCCATGAGCCGCGACACGTACGCGTTCCTCGCGGAGATCGAAGGCCAGCCCGTCGCCACCGGCGCGCTGGCGATGCACGACGGCGTGGCACTCCTCGCCGGCGCGAGCACGGTTCCGGCCGAGCGCAAACGCGGCGCGCAACGCGCGCTGCTCGAGGCCCGCCTGCAGTACGCGTTCGAGAACGGCTGCGACCTCGCGACGATGGGCGCCATGCCCGGCAGCGCATCGCAGCGCAACGCGGAGCGGCAAGGATTCCGGATCGCGTACACGCGGATCAAGTGGGGAAAGATGTAAGCGTTCCGTCAGTCCCGTCGGCGCGGCCACTGCGTCAGTTGCCACACCGCGGACGCGGAAGCCGCATCGGTGCAGAGCGCGGGGAGCACGGTGTCATCCTGAGCGGAGTCGAAGGACCTTCCAACGTGCGACGGAGCGGGCGAAGGTCCTTCGACCGTCCTCCGCTGCGCTGCGGCGGCTTCTAAGAAACCCTTCTGCTCAGCGTTACGCGCAGGGTTGCAGCGGGACGAGTTGCAGACCGAGGCGACGGGCACGTTTGTGCAGCGAAGCGAGGTGTCGATCGTGGTGTTGCTGGTCGTGGTAAGACTCTCCGCGATCTTCATAGACGTGGCCGGTTTGAAGCGACCGATAGATGCGC
>DATLBM010000162.1:0-2295 GCA_035526885.1 Thermoanaerobaculia bacterium
CGATCTCGTGGTGATGGCGCGCGCCGACGGCGTGAAGCGCGGCGACGTGTGGCGTCATCTCTTTCCCCAGCACGCCTTCGAACACTTCGCGAAGGAGCGCTGCATCCTCCCCGCTCGCGCGTTTCCTTACTACCGGCGCGAGGGACACGCGGCGCAGACGCACTGGTGGCGTCACGCGGAGCGCGAACAGCGCGTGCCGCCGAAGCTGGTGGCGGCGGTGCTCGAGGAGATTCGCGAGCGCGGACCGGTCGCGGCGCGCGAGCTCACCGACCACGGCACCGTCGAGCCGATCGACTGGGCCGGCTGGATGGGCACGAAGAAAGCGACGTCGATGGCCATCGAGATCCTGTGGACGCTGTGCGACATCGTCGTGGCAGGACGCACGGAATCGGGATCGAAGCTCTACGCCGTGCCGCGCTTCACGGGCGAGCCGGAAGAGCCGTTCGCGCAGTGGGCGTTGCGCGAGCGCGTGCACGCCGCGGGACTGCTCTCGCGCGCGGGCGGCGCGATGTGGTCGATGCTCTCCAGCGTGCGCACCTCACCGCTCGTCGACGAGCTGGTGTCGTCCGGAGAGTTGATCGAGGTGATGCTCGAGGACTCGCCGCGGCGCTATCTCTGCGTGCCGTCATTCCTCAAAGCACGCGCCATGTACGACGACCGCGTGCGCATCCTCGGCCCGCTCGATCCGCTGATGTGGGACCGCAACCTCGTGCGGCACATCTTCGACTTCGACTACGTGTGGGAGGTCTACAAGCCCGCGCCGCAGCGGAAGTGGGGCTGGTACGTGTGTCCGCTGCTGCATCGCGACCGATTGATCGGACGGATCGACGCATTCATCGAGAACGGCAGGCTTCGCATCAGGAAGCTGTGGCTCGACGACGCATCGTTGAAGGACGAAGTCCGCGTGGCGCTGGCGCGCCACGCGGAACTGTGCGGCGTGCGGTTCAGCAGCAGGGGATGACGATCACCTCGGGATCGAGGCGCGGATGCTTGTCCGTCCAGACGTCGTACTTGCAGCGCTTCTCCGTCTTGTCGACGCGCCGCATCGTGCGGGCCATGCAGTGGCCGCCGGCCGGGCACTTCGTGTCGGTCAGGCAGCCCGGCTCGATCTCGACGTGCAGATCGTTCGCGCCCGACACCGTGAACCAGTGAATGACGACCGGCGCCTTGTCCGACGCGCCAACGTCGTGCACGCGGATGGGATCGGGTGAAACGCTCAGCGTCGCCCCCGTGTCGTCGACGCAGACGATGGGCGCGTTGCGGTCCGTCGATCCCGCTTTCGACGAGCAGGGATTGCCGCGCAATGGCGACGGTCCGCCGCCCGTGCTCGGACCGGTCGAGGAGCTCGCCGTACACATGCACACCAACAGCAACGCTCCGAGGAGCATGAGTTTCCGGGACATGGACCCCTCCTTCTCTCAGCTTTTTCGGGATTCTACGGCTTTCCGGAAGGATGGTAATGCACGGAGCGCCTCCAGTTCCGGATCGCTTTGCAGTTCGCGGGTGGGATAGCCGTTGGCCACGGCGCGCTCGATCCAGGACACGGCGGCGTCGCTGTTGCCGCGCAGGAGAGCGATGACGGCGGCTCTGTACAGCACGTTCGTGTTGGTCGGGTCGAGCTCCAGCGCGCGGCGGATCTCGCGCTGCCCTTCCTCCCCTTTTCCGGTCCGGGCGAGGCAGAGCGCAACGACGGACCGTGCGTTTGCATCGTTCGGATTGATCTGCAGCGTTCCCTCGGCCGCATGGATGGCGCGTTCGTACGCGGCGCTCGCCTCGGACTCCTTGCCGGGGACGAAGCGGCACGCGTCGCCGAGGTTGGCCCACATCACGTGATCGGAGGGCGCCAGCTCGGTGGCGTGCATGAACGAGAGTCGCGCGTCGGAATAGCGGCCGAGGGAGAACTCGAGCGCGCCGAGATTGGAGAAGCCGACGGCGGTGGGCTGCAGCGCGAGCGCTTTCTGATACGCGAGCCGCGCCTCTTCTTTGCGTCCGAGCTTGTCGAGCGCGGCGCCGAGGTTCGTGTGCGCCTGCGCGAACTCGGGGGCGAGCTCGGAGACTTTGCGGAAGTAGTTCGCCGCCTCTTCGTGGCGCCCGCGTGTGAAGCAGAAGTAGCCGTAGCGCGACAGCGCGTTCGTCTCATCCGGCCGCAACGCGAGCACCTGCTGATACAGCTTCTCCGCCTCGGCCGCCCGGCCCTGGCCGTTGTACGAATCCGCCAGTCCGAGGAGTGCGTCGGAGTCTCGCGGGCGGAGGCGCAGAGCTCGCGCGAACGACTGTTCGCCGTCCGCGTATTTG
>DATLBM010000163.1:0-13949 GCA_035526885.1 Thermoanaerobaculia bacterium
GGAATCGGAGCCGGCGCCGCGGCGCGTTGCGCGGTCTCGAGCTGCGCTTCGTCGAAGCCCCACTGCTGTTCCGTCGCATCCGCGGGCGGTTCGATTTTCACCGGAATCGGTGCAGCGGCGGCGAGCGGCGCCATGTCCCACGACGGCATCGGCGCCGCCTGCGTCGTCGCACCCGAGGATTGCGGCGGCGGCGCGATGGAGGTCTCGTCGTCGTCCTCGTCCCACGCCGAGCGCGCGCCCGCCAGCGGCGACGACAGCGCCGCCGTCTCATCCGCGTCGAACGACATCGTCGGCATTTCCATGGTCGGCTGCGCCGCGGCGGTCTGCTCGTCGAGCTCGAACGCCGGCGTCTGCAGATCGCCCCACGCATCCGACGCATCCCCGGCCACGTCTTCCGTCGCGAACGAAAGCTCAGGTGATGCTTGAGGTTTTGTCAGGATGCCCAGCGTGGCCAATGCATGCAACAACTTATAGACGTTGAACGCATCCTTCCCCGACGCCGACGCCACCTCGGACGCGCTCCTGGTGCCGTCCACCTGCGCGACGATCGCCTCCGCATCCTCATTCAGTCCGAGGCGTCCGAAGACCTCGTCGAAGTCGCCGGCTTTCGTGAAGACCGCGGATCCGCCGTCGAGCTCGCGCTCGAACTTCTGGCGATCCTGCTCCGTGACGATCAGCTCGACCAGGATCTGCGGCAGCGGGAACAACGTCCCTTCATCGCGCTTGGGCAGGTAGTCCGCGACGATGGTGAACGAGCCCGCGCTCCACGCGGCGATCGAGCGGATGACGCCGACCACCTGGACGCGCCGCGCCCACGTGAGCTCTTTGCGCGTGATGTAGCCGAGGTTGAGCATCGCGTCGCCGAGGGTCTCGGATTCCTTGCGGCGGGCGAGAGCCTGCTTGACGTGCTCGCGCGAGACCTTTCCCGCGCGCATGAGGATTTCGTCGATCGAGTCGGCGCGGTCGTTCGTCGATGCCGACAACACGTCGCCGCCCTTGAAGTAGATGATCTTGATGATCCCGTCGTTCTCGAACCGGATCGCGCCGGTGAACTGCTCGCGCCACAGCTCCACGAGCCGTTCGATGAGATTGATCTGGCTGATTTCGCCTTCCAGCATGAACCCCCGCCCTTTCAAGACCGCGATGGACGCGCGATTATCGCATTAAGGGTTGACGGTTGGCGGTTGGCGGTTTGTAGGAACGGGTGGTATCGCGCGGTGCCGTGGACGGGCGGCGGCTCCGCTAACCGCCAACCGTCAACCGCCAACCGCTCCGTGCAACTCATCCCACAGCCCCTGCCCCACCTTCCGCCCCAGCACGTTGATCAGGTCCTGCGCGCTGGCCTGCTTGATCGCGGACACGGATCCGAAGCGCTCGAACAGCAGACGCTTGCGCTTTTCGCCGATGCGGGGCAGGTCATCGAGCTCGCTGCGGAGCGTGCGTTTCGAGCGGCGGCGGCGATGCGAGGAGACCGAGAAGCGGTGCGTTTCGTCGCGCACCATTTGCAGCAGCTGCAAAGCGGGATCGTGGCGATCGAGGCGCAACGGCTCGTCGCGATCGGGCAGATAGATCTCCTCCTCGCGCTTGGCCAGTCCCGCGATGGGGATCTCCTCCACGCCGATTTTGTGCAGCGCCGCCAGCGCGGCGTTGAGCTGTCCGCGGCCACCGTCGATGAGGATGAGGTCGGGCAGCGGCTTCTCATCCTCCAGCAGCCTTCGATACCGCCGGTCCACCGCCTCGGCCATCGAGCGGAAGTCGTCCGCACCCACCACGGTCTTGATGTTGAAGATGCGGTACTGGTTCTTGTCGAACTTCCCTCGGTCGAACACGACCATGCCCGCCACCGAGTCCGTGCCCTGGATGTTGGAGATGTCGAACGATTCGATCTTGTCGATCGTGCGCTGCGGCCAGCCGCCGGCCTCGCCGAGGAGGTGCCCAAGTCTTTGTGCAGCGATGGCGAGGCGGTCCTGCGTCGACTTGCGGAACCGTGACTCATGCGAGAGCCGCGCGTTACGGTTGGCCAGTTCGAGCCGGTCCACGCCTTTGCCGCGCTGCGGCACGCGCACCTGCGTCTTGCGATTGGCCTGCGACGTCAGCCACTCGTCGACGAGCTCCGTGTCTTCGACCTCGAACGGGATGAGGATCTCGCGCGGGATGAAGAGATTGTCCTGGTAGTAGCGCTGCAGGATCTCGGACAGAAAGTGCGCGGGCTGATACTCCTCCACTTTTTCCCAGAACAGCTCGCGGCGATCGACGACGCTGCCGTCGCGGATGACGAAGAGCTGCACGGCCACGTCGGTGCCTTCTTCGTAGAGGCCCCACACGTCCATGTCCTCGTCTTCGGCCGATGCGACCTGCTGCTCGGCCTGAATGCGCTCGACGGTGCGAATCAGGTCTCTGTAGTAAGTCGCGACCTCGAAGTTCTCCTCCTCGGCCGACTTGTACATGCGCCCCCGCAGCCGCTCCTGCAGCTCCTTCGACTTGCCGCTGAGGAACAGCACCACGTCATCGGCCATCTCCAGATATTCGGGCCGCGTGGTCAGTCCGACCACGCACGGACCGAGACACTGGTGCATGTCGTAGTAGAGACACGGACGGGCCAGCGCGTTCTTGCCGTCGACGATGTCCAGATCGCAACTGCGCAGTTTGAACTGATCGGCGACGAGCTTGAGGATGCGCCGGGCGGTGCCGGCGAAGAACGGTCCGTAGAAGAGATCGCCCTTCCGCCGGTCGACTCTCCGCGTGAACACCACCCGCGGGAAATCCTCGGACATCGTGACTTTCAGATACGGATAGCTCTTATCGTCGCGAAGGAGGACGTTGTAGCGCGGCTGGTGCGCCTTGATGAGATTGTTCTCGAGGAGGATGGCCTCGAGCTCGTTGTTGGTGGTGATGAAGTCGATGGCGTCGATCTCGGGGATCAGCGCGTTGGTGAGCGGATGCGGACGCCAGCCCTTCCCCACCACGTAGGAGGTGACGCGGTTGCGCAGGTTGCGCGCCTTGCCGACGTAGATCACCTCACCCGCGGAGTTCTTGTGCAGGTAAACGCCGGGACGCTCGGGGATCTCTTTGAGGCGCGCCTTCAGACGCTCGGCGCGGGTGGGTGGCATGGCAAGAGGAGAACAGTGGAGCGAGGACGTGTCATCCCGGCTCGCGTCAGGAGAGAACGTGGCGATGGGCTTCAGCCCGGCGTGATATCAATATTGCGACGGGCTGAAGCCCGTCGCAATATTGCTGTTCTGCGAAGCGTCGTGTAGGAACTCAGCCGCCGCTCGCCTGAACTCCGCCCCCCACTCATGCCCGCCCTCGAACACGCATCGCGTGACGCGGGTCCGCGGTTCGAGCCACTGCACGTCCGCCTGAAACTTCGCCTCCGTGTACCACTCGTCGCGCGTTCCGCGCGAGAGCAACACCGGCGGCCATTGCACATCGTCGCGTTTCACATCGGGAGGCACGTCGCCGCCGAGCATGATCAACCCATCGCACGCGATGTGCGCCGCGGCGCGCGCGGCCATCGACGCGCCCTGCGAGAATCCGGAGAACACGAGTCGCGAAGGCGTGCGCACCGCGGCCAGCACCGAGCGCACATATTCAATGTTGTCCGCGATGGCCAGCTCACGATCGAGTGACGTCATCCAGTTCGCCACCACCGATCCGCTGCGCGTATAAAAGGGATGCAGCGCCTGGATCGACAGGAGCGACCACTGGCCGCCGATCCTCTCGAGCTGCGCAAAGTTCGCCTGCGCGTCTTCCGCGTAGCCGTGAAAGCCCACCAGCAACGCATCGCCGCGCTCTTCGTAGAGATAGCGGCCGTGCACGGTCGCGGCGACGTTTCCGGTCAACATCTTGACCTGCATCCTACAATGCGCGCCGTGCATCTGATCCTGGTCATCCCCTGCTACAACGAAGAGCGCCGCCTGCCCGTCGACGAGCTGCGCGCGTTCACGCTGGCGGGTGCGCGACTGGAGATGCTCTTCGTCAACGACGGCAGCCGCGACGGCACGTTGCGCCTCATCGAATCGCTGGCCAAAGAGGATCCGCGGAAGTTCTCGGTGCTGAACCTCGAGCGCAACTCCGGCAAGGCCGAGGCGGTGCGCCGCGGCATCCTCGCGGCCATGGAGCGCAAGCCCGATCTGGTCGGATTCTGGGATGCCGATCTGGCCACGCCGCTCAGCGAGCTTTCCGACTTTCTCGCGGTCTTCGACACGCGTCCGGAGATCGAGATGGTCTTCGCCGCGCGGGTGCGGCTCCTGGGGCGCTCCATCAGCCGCAATCCGCGCCGCCACTACGTCGGCCGCGTCGGCGCCACTCTCATCTCCTCGTCACTCGGTCTGGCCGTGTACGACACGCAATGCGGCGCGAAGCTGTTCCGCGTCAGCGACGCCATGCGTGAGATCTTCTCGACACAGTTCCTCTCGCGCTGGATCTTCGACGTCGAGATCATCGCGCGCTTCGTGCGCCAGCGCGGCCGCGACGACGCCGCGCGCGCGATCTACGAGCTCCCCATCCGCACGTGGCACGACGTGAAAGGCTCGAAGGTGCGCTCGACGGATTTCATCCGCGCCCTGAACGATCTCCGCAAGATTCACCGCGCCTACAAAAAGTAGAATGCTTGACATGCGTGACGTCCTGACCCAGGTCTCCGATGGGAGCCTGTCCGCCCTCGCCCGCGGCATGACCGGTTCCGAGGTGTTGAAGATTGCGAGCGAGGTGCGGGCGCTGACGAGTGCGGGACGCTCGGTCGCGAACCTCACCGTCGGCGACTTCTCGCCGACCGAGTTCCGCATTCCGCCGCTGCTCGAGTCGCTCATCGCGAAGAATCTCGCCGACGGTCAGACCAACTACCCGCCATCGGACGGCACGCTGGAGCTGCGCAAAGCCGTCGTCGATCTCTTTCGCGACGCCCTCGGGCTCACCTACCCCATCGAGTCGACGCTCATCGCCGGCGGCGCGCGTCCGATCATCTACGCCGCGTACGCGGCCGTCGTCGACAAGGGCGACAAGGTCATTTACCCGACGCCTTCGTGGAACAACAATCACTACACGTACATGACCCGCGGCGTGCCCATCGAGCTGGTGGTCGGCGCGGACACGAACTTCATGCCCACGGCGGCGATGATCCGCCCGCACCTGCAGGACGCGCGGCTCATCGCCGTCTGCACGCCGCTCAATCCCACGGGCACGGTGATGTCGAAACACGACGTCGAAGCCATCGCCACGCTCGTCGTCGAAGAGAACGACCGCCGCTGGGCCATCGGCGACCGGCCGCTGTTTCTGCTTTGGGATCAGGTCTACTGGATGCTCACGTTCGGCGGACACACGCACTACACGCCGCCGCAGCTGGTGCCGGAATCGGCCGCGTACACGATCTTCGTCGACGGGATCTCGAAGGCGTTTGCCGCGACCGGACTGCGTGTCGGCTGGACGGTCGCGCCCCCCGCCGTGACGGCGCGCATGCGCGACATCATCGGCCACATCGGCGCGTGGGCGCCAAAAGCGGAGCAGCTCGCCGTCGCGTCGTTCCTCGAGCAGAAGGACGAGATCGCGACGTATCACGAGCACATGATCCGCGAGCTGCGCCTGCGCCTCGACGCGCTGTACGACGGGATCATGGCCATGCGCCGCGATGGACTGCCGGTCAGCGCCATCGAGCCGCAGGGCGCGATCTATCTCTCCGTGCAGTTCGATCTCATCGACCGCTTCGGTACGAACGAGAACATCCGCCGCTTCCTCCTCGAGGAAGCGGGCTTCGCCGTCGTGCCGTTCCAGGCGTTCGGCCTGAAACGGGACGACGGGTGGTTCCGATTGAGCGCCGGCGCGGTTTCGCTGCGCGATATCGAGGAAGGACTGCAGCGCGTCCGCCGCGCTCTCACGTCATGACGCACATCGAAGACCTGGCCGGCCGCACGGACCGCGCACTGCGCACGCGCGGCGCACGCAACACCGCCGAAGCGGTGTTCCACCTGGTCCGCTCCACGGACAACGTGCTCGACGCCCTCGCCCGCCAGCGCGGCTGGCAACGCCGCGCCGACGACGAATTCGTCTGCTCGTTCGGCGGCCGCACGTCGACGCTCAACGTGCCTGCCCACTACGACGTCGAACAAATCGCCCGGCTCATCACCCGCATCGAAGTGAACGTCTTCCTCGGCGGCGGCGCGGATGACCTGCTCCTGCGCGAGCTGCAAGCGATGGCGCAGCGCGAGCTGGAGCGACTCTTCGCAGAGGTGTGAGTTTGTCGCTCCGCTCGGGGAACGACGAGGGCGCCTCCGGCGGGCCGCCACGGGCGGCAGCGCTTGTTGGCCTAGCCAGCACGCACGGCAGTCGCACTGAACGCGGCTCTCGGCAGCCGCACGTGTTGCGATGAGCGCTGCCGGCCGTGCCGGCCCGCCGGAGGCGCCCCGGTCGTCCCCCCAGCCGAGCGACAAACTACGCCTACACGAAAATTCTCATTTCCTTGAGCTCGCGCAGGCGGTCGCGGATCTCCGCGGCTTTTTCGAAGTCCAGATTCTTCGCTGCTTCCTTCATTTCCTTCGACAGGCGTGCGATGGCTTTATCGAGATCCTCGCCTTCATTGAGGCCGAGGTTCGCTTTCTGTCCGGGCAGCGGGATGTCGAGGTAATCGAGGTTGGCCATCTTCACCAGATCCGAGTCGATCGCCTTGATGATCGAGGCCGGCTCGATGCCGTGCTCCTCGTTGTACTGCTGTTGCACGAGGCGGCGCCGGTTGGTTTCGTCGATGGCCCAGCGGAGCGAGTCCGTGATCTTGTCCGCGTAGAGAAACGCCGTGCCGTTGAGGTTTCGTGCTACGCGGCCGATCGTCTGGATGAGTGAGGTTTGCGAGCGGAGGAAACCTTCCTTGTCCGCGTCGAGAATGGCCACGGCCGAGCATTCCGGCACGTCCAGGCCTTCGCGGAGGAGGTTGATCCCGATCAGCACGTCGAAGACGCCCATGCGGAAGTCGCGCAGGATGGCAATGCGCTCCAGCGTCTCGACATCGGAGTGCAGGTAATTCACTTTGACGCCCAGCTCCATGAGATAGCGCGTCAAATCCTCGGCCATCCGTTTGGTCAGCGTGGTGACCATGACGCGCTCGCTGATGGCGGTACGTTCGCGGATGACGCCGAGGAGATCGTCGACCTGCCCTTTGACGGGACGGATGACGATTTGCGGATCGAGCAGTCCCGTGGGACGGATGACCTGCTCCACGAACAGGCCGCCGGTTTTATCGAGCTCGTAGGCGCCGGGAGTCGCAGAGACGTAAATGGTCTGGCGGATTTTCCCTTCGAATTCTTCGAAGGAGAGCGGACGATTGTCGATGGCCGAGGGTAGACGGAATCCGTAATCGACCAGCGTCACTTTGCGGGCGCGGTCGCCGCCCCACATGGCGCGCACCTGCGGGATCGTTTGATGCGATTCGTCGACGACGAGCAGAAAGTCATCCGGGAAATAGTCGATGAGCGTCGGAGGCGGTTCGCCTTGCTGGCGTCCGCTGAGGTGGCGCGAGTAATTCTCGATGCCGTTGCAATAGCCGAGCTCCGCGATCATTTCCAGGTCGAACATCGTGCGTTGCGAGAGACGCTGCGCTTCCAGCAGGCGGTCCGAGGTGCGCAATTCGGCCACGCGCTCATCGAGCTCGACGCGAATGTTCTCCATCGCCGTCATCAGCCGCTCGCGAGGCGTGACGTAATGCGTTCGCGGATAAATAGCCAGCCGATCGTAAGAGCGTCCCGAGGTTTTGCCGGTGATGGGATCGATGCGCGTCATCTTGTCGATCTCGTCGCCGAAAAACTCGATGCGTACGGCGTCGTCTTCGTAGGCGGGCCACAACTCGAGCACGTCGCCGCGCACGCGGAAATTGCCGCGCGCGAGGTCATAAGGCGTGCGCTCGTACTGCATTTCCGTGAGCTTGCGCAGATATTCCGTCATCGGTTTCTCGACGCCGCGCTCGAAGAACAGCAGCATTCCGTAATAGAGAGAAGGCTCGCCGATGCCGTAAATGCAGGAGACCGAGGAGACGATGATCACGTCGCGGCGCTCGAACAGGGACTTGGTGGCGGCGAGGCGCAATTTGTCGATCTCGTCGTTCTTGGTCATCTCCTTTTCGATGTACAGATCCGTCTGCGGGATGTAAGCCTCGGGCTGGTAATAGTCGTAATAGGAAACGAAATACTCGACGCGATTGTCGGGAAAGAAGTTTTTGAACTCCTGATAAAGCTGCGCCGCGAGAATTTTGTTGTGGCTGAGGACGAGCGTGGGGCGATCGACTTTCTCGATCACTTTGGCCACGGAGAAGGTCTTGCCGGAGCCGGTGACGCCGAGGAGGATCTGGTGCGGATCGCCGCGCTGCACGCTCTCCACGAGCTGGCGGATGGCCTCGGGCTGATCGCCCTGCGGCTGGAACGGGGAAATGAGGTTGAACGACATGGACCGGCGAGTTTATCGCGCGGGGTACCGGCGCCGCGACTCTTCTCGGCCATCCACGCCGCCCCGGCAAGCGCTGCCGGGCCGAAGCCCGGCCGCACCAGGTTGGACGGGTGAGCGGGATTTGAACCCGCGTGTCTGGCTTTGCAAGCCAGCGCCACGCCTCTCGGCCATCACCCGATCATTGGCTCCGAGACGAGGATTCGAACCTCGATTGCGGGCGGTGCGGTAGGAGTCGAACCCACCTCGCAACCGTTTGGAGCGGTCGCCGCCTGACCTCGGAACATGCGCCACCAGGGATTGGTGCAGCCAGGCCGTGTTTGAGCGCGGTGCCAGCCTCTTGACGAGGCACCAAAACAAAACGAGCGGCCTTGTGGGCCGCCCGTTCAGTAAATACACGATCAGCGGCCCGCTACGTACAGGTCCCCCAACCGCAGAATTGATGATGAATGTTCATCGCGCGCAGATGATAACACAAGAAATTGCCGGGTCGTGTCAGTCACGCGCCGCGCGCACGAAGTCCTCATAGGTGCCTTCGAAGAACGTCACGTTGTGAAACGCCTCACGTGCAATGGCCTCGGCCACATACCGCGCCTGCCCGCCATCGGCGCCGAAGACAATGATCCGCGTGTTGTGATCGTTCATCGGAAGGCGCCCGTCGTCTTTCGCCGCTTTGACCTCGCCAACGTCCTTGCCGGGGAGAACGCGCGAGCGGGCGATGTTCCTCGCGCCGTCCACTGAGCCGGCGGAAAAGTCCGCCGCTTCGCGCGCATCGATGAACACGGCCGTCCTGTCGCCGCTGAGCACGTACCGGACGCCTTCCGGCTCGATGACCATGACCTTCCCGAGCGCCCGCCACACGGGCGCACCGAGTTGATAGCGTCGGACGTCGGTATATCCCGCGGCAATCAGCTCGTCGGCCAGACGCTTGCTCTTTCCACAGAACGGCCCGTTGCAGTAGACGATCACCGGTTTCCGCGGATCGCCGGCCACGAGACGCCCGATCTCCGCGACGTCGGAAACGTAAAGCGACATCGGCGTGCCCGGCTTGGGCGCGACGTTCAGAGCGGTCGGAATATGGCTGATCGCCCACTCCAGGCGCGGCCTCGCGTCGAGCACAAGGGCCTCGCGCGCGGTAATCACTTTCTCCATCTCGTCAGTGGAGATGTTCTGTGTCGATACCTTCGTCTCGATGAGCGTGGACGCGAAGATCGACGGCGATTCGCGAGGAGCCGGCGCATTCGCTGCGCATGACGCGAGCGCGAGAGACGGAAGCACGGCGATCACGGTTCCGATCGCGGATTTCTTCATTTGGGTTTCTTCGGAACCGGCACCGCCGCCGCCTTGCGCGCGGCGGCCGTCAGCGCGTGCACTTCCTCGACCGTCATTTTCTTGTCCGAGATTCCTTTGCGCATCGTTTCCATGACGGGATTGAGTGCGGCCACGGGCATCGCGCCGTTGCGCAGTCTGCCGCGCATGGCCTCGACGGCGTCTTCGAGCGCTTTCTTGTCCGCGGCGCTGACGTCGGAGGCGATCATGCCGCGCACTTCGCCCATGCTCATGCCGAAGGCCATGTCCATGACGTCGACGATGCCGCCCGAGGCCATCCAGGCGCCGCCGAGGGCGATGAGGATCAGGGCGAGGACCGAGGCCGCGCCGCAACCGAAGGTGACGCCGCGCGGAAGCACGGCCTGGGGCGAGGGTCCGGAGTAGTAGTCAGCGGGTCGCAGCACGCCGGGCGACAGAGTATCATGTCGCCCGAAGGGTCTTCAGTCTCCTGAAAGGCAATCGATAGTTCATGCCGGCGCTACAGAACATTACCGTCCTCATCCTCGACGACAACCCGCTCGTGCTCAAGCTCGGCCGCGCTCTTCTGGAGCGCGAAGGCAGCACGGTGCTCACCGCGTCGAGCTGGATCGAGTTCAATCACGTCCTGGCCAGCAACACGCCGGACATCATCTTCCTCGACGTCAACCTGCCCAGCATCAAGGGCAACCGCCTCAGCGAAGTGCTCAAGTCGCAGTCGAACAAAAAAGACATCCCCATCGTGCTGATCTCCGATCTGCCGGAGCGCTCGCTGGAGGAGATGTTCCCGAGCTCGGGCGCGAACGCGTGGATGCGCAAGCCGCTCACGCGCGACAAGATCGTGGACATGATCACGCGCTACGTCCCGGCCGCGCGCTGACGTCGCAGCGAGCGGCGGGCTGTTCGCCCGCCGCTCATCGTCGACCGTTACTTCTTCTTCTCCGGGTCGATCGGATACGTCATTCCGCCGACCACGATCCCGTCCGCCAGCACCTCGATGCCCACGTGGCGGATGCGCGCCTGCTGCACGTCGCCTGCCGTGAACTGCTGGCCCGGCGAAACGGTGAGCTTGATGTCGCGCTTCGCGCCGGAGGCCAGGGCAAAGAGACCGTCCGGGAGATCGGAGAAGGAAACCTTCCAGCCGCGGTTCGCCAGCACCGGCGGGAGGATCGCCCGCACCTGCATGCGCGCCGTTTTCTTGTTCGGATTGCCGGCCGTGAACGTGAGGCCGTTCAGCGTCGCGTTCAGACCTTCCGATCCGCCGCCGCCCGCCACCGGCTGCACGTTGCGCTGTCCGACGTTGTTGTCGTTCGGGACCAGGCGCCACTCGGGAATCGTCTCGCCGGCCGTGAACTGATCGACGTTGCTCGGGTCTCCCTTTGCCGACGCGATCATCATCAGGCAGTCGTGTCCGAACGCGTTCGTGATCGGCATCCACTTGAACGGACCGACGATCTTCTCCTGCGTGTTGTTGCCGGCCAGCGTGCCCACCAGGATTTCGGGCGTGGCCATCGGCTGCAGGTCGTTGGGCCACAGCAGTCCCGCGCCCGGCTTGCAGTGGAAGCCTTTGACGCGGACGTCGTTCGCCGTCTCCGTGCCGCGGTTCTTCACCTTGACGTAGACGAAGTTCGTCTGGCCGAGAATCGGGGCCTGGTGCACGGTCCCGCCGTCGGCTTTGTTGCGGTTCCAGATGGTGGTCGTGTTCCAGTGCACGGGCTGGAACTGGTATTCGCCATGGCGGCCGTCGTCGATGTAGACGTCGACCGCGGGCGCCTTGCCGCTGAAGAGGCCCTGCTTCTCGTACGCCCAGCGGATCACCTTGTTGTACGCGCCGCCGAAAATGCCTTCGCTCGTCCAGTTGAGCAGATCGACGGCCATCTCGGCGTTGCAGAGGCCGAGGGCGTTGTTCGGATTCGTGCCCGGGGTGAGCGTGCTGATGGCGCGCAGGATCAGATACATGGTCATGCGCGAGGCGAAGCGTTTGCGCGCGAGAGTGGCCGAGTCGCCGCCGATGGAGCGGTAAATGCGGAAGTGCGTGGTGGCCAGGATCTCCTCGCTCGAGTAGCCGCCGACGTCCTGCACGCCGCCCCAGCCCCACCCCGCCGCCGGATCGCGGTCGAAGCGGCGCAGGTTGATCGGGTTCCACGGCGCATAGCGGAAGCGGTCCGGCGCCTTGGAATCGGGATCGTGGAAGATCGCCGAAAGGCCGTCGCCCGCGCTGTGCGCGAAGCCGAAGTTCGCCGAGTTGACGTGCTCGTAGAGGATCCCGTGGCCGCCCAACTCGTGCCAGTGCACGCGCGAGTCGCACGCGCGTCCGACCGGATTGGTCAGATCGGAGGTGTCGTTCAGCGCGTAGCAGCAATGATCGATGCCGCCCGCGCCGTTGCCGACGCAGTGCGCGTTGATGGTCGTGCCCATGCCGCGATGGTCGACTTCGACCGGGAAGCTCGTGCCGTTGAAGTACGTGGCCAGCGGAAAGCCGAGGCTCTCGATGGTGGAGAAGACGACGTTGGAGTGGTAGTAGGCGTTCACGGCCGCGAAGTCGTTCGTGCGCACTTCGAAATCGAAGTTCGTGCCGCTCGGCTTCGTCGGCGCCACGACGTTCGGCGCCTCTTCCTCCGCGATGGCGATGCGCGAGCCGATGAGTGACTGCGTGCCCGCCACGGGTGCATTGAGATGCGGCAGCGCCGCACTGGCGCGGAATGGATTGAGGATGGCGTTCGATGACGCCGCGGTCTTGCTCGCGTCGCCGCTGGCCGTGATCGGATCGAGACGGAAGATCAGGCCGTTCACGGCCGCCGCGAGCGGACGCAGATACAGGACGGCGTCGCTCTCCACTTCGACCAGCGCCTGCCAGGTGAGATCGCCGAGGGACGGATCGTCGTACTTGAACGTCATCTCGCTGACGAGGTAGTACTCGCCCGCCTTGATCGACGCCGGCACAGGCTTGAGCTCGAACGGCAGCACCCGCGTGGACGGCGCGCTCTCGGTCTCGGGCTGCGCCTCGACGAAGTTGTCGAGTTTCGGCAGGCGCTCTTCGGGCTTGTATTGATAGATGAAGAAGCGGCCGCGTACGACGCGCGCGCTGTCTCGCGTGGGCGCTGCGCTCTCATCGTCGTTGGTGCGCCCGATGAGCTCTCGCACGTACGAGGCGGTCTGCGACTCGGCGTCGAGCGGCACCGTCGCCGCCTCTGTCGCGAATTCGCCCTCCGCCTTCGCGCGGCGCAGCAGGCGCGTGTTCTTGCGGATGGCGCGCTCGTTGTCGGCCGTGTGCATCAGGCCCTGGTAACGCGCCACCGGACCGGTCTTCGGGAGTTTCCTGGGGACCGGGTTCGCGTGGCTGTTGTTGGTCGCGCTGACGACGCGGTTCGGGCCGTGCTTGACGGTGACGGTGAGGCCGGAGTCCCACACCGGCACGTTGTTCACGGTCTGCACGTAGCCGAACGTGGTCGAGTCGAACAGCGTCTTCTCCTCGGCCAATCGATACTGGACGTCCTGCGTGCGCGGCGCGACGTAGGAGACGCTTTCCTGCATTCCGGCGAGGCGTTCCCGCGGCACGTTCAGCACGCCCGACATCGAGCGGACATACGCCTCCGCGGCTTCGCGCGGCGTGGCCGCGCCCTCCCCTTCACCCGGTTCCCACAACTGTTCGAAGTGATTGATATGGTGGACTTGTTCCTGGTCGTCGACCGTCAGCTGTGCCCGCAAACCCTCATCGAAACGCGTCTTCATGGGACGGATCTCCTTACGGATTAGTGAGGGACGGGAGCGAAACGTTTCAGGGTGCACGCGGTGTCATCCTGAGCCCCGTAGAGGGCGAAGGACCTTCCCGGATGCCACAGGGGAAGGTCCTTCGTCGTCTACGCGACTCAGGATGACACGAGCGCGGGATCAGCGCTCTTCGATCACCGACAGGATGTTCCCCGCGTTGTCGCGAAACCACGCCATCTTCGGACCTTCGCCCGTGGAGATGCCGCGATCGTCCGTGCGCACGGGGCCGTCGTCATAGAGCTCGAACTTCACGCCGCGGCGTTTCAGCTCCTCCACGGTGGCCTCCAGGTCCTTGACCGGGAAGTTGAGCACCGTGAACGATGCCGGCTCGTGATTCGGCTTCGCGTAGACCATGACGCGGGCTTCGGTGCCGAGGCGGACTTCGAGCAATTCGGGCATTCCGTCGACGCCGCCCACGTCCAGGCCGAGCGTCTGTGCGTAAAATGTCCGCG
>DATLBM010000164.1:0-9179 GCA_035526885.1 Thermoanaerobaculia bacterium
GCCTGGCGAGCTTGCGGTTGCTGGTCAGGCCCTGGACCATGAGCTCGAGCACCTCGCGCTCGCGCGCGGTGAGCGTCTCGTCTTCCGAGGCTGTGGCTGAAGCGGCCGCGGGCGGCTTCGCGAATTCCTGCAGGAGCTTGCGCGCCAGCGTCGGCGTGAGCGCCGGCTCGCCGCGTTGCGCGCGCTCCAGCAGCTCGAAGAACGCCTCCGCCTCGAGGTTCTTGAGGAGGTAGCCCTGCGCGCCGGATTTGATGGCCTCGAAGAGTTTCGATTCCTCTTCCGAGGCCGTGAGCATGACGATCTTCTGCTCCGGATTTTCGGTCGCGATCGCGCGAGTGGCGGCGATGCCGTCCATCTCCGGCATCTGCACGTCCATGAGCACGAGGTCGGGCTCGAGCTCGCGCGCGAGCGCCACCGCCTCCGCCCCGTTCTTCGCTTCACCCACCACCTCGTGCCCCTCGGCCAACAGCAAGCTGCGCAGGCCGTCGCGGAACAGCGAGTGATCGTCGGCGATCAGGATCCTCACGAGGCCAGAGTATACGGAAGCTCCACGCGGACGGTCGTGCCCGCACCGGGCGCGCTGTCGATGCTCAGCGAGCCGCCGATGCTCTCCGCGCGCTCGCGCATGGTGGAGAGGCCGAACTGCGGGAACTCGCCGCGCGCGCGTGCGGCGGCGTTGAATCCCGAGCCGTCGTCGGTGATGAGCGCCACGAGCCTGTCGCCGTCGCGGCGGATGTCGACGCGCGCGTGCGATGCCCGCGCGTGTTTGCGCACGTTGGTGAGCGACTCCTGCACGACGCGCACGAGCTGCAGTTCCTGCGAGGGCGTGAGCTGGACCCCGGGGTCGATGTTCAGCGTCGCCGCGACACCGCTCATCTCCTCCCAGCGCGCGAGGTACTCCTCGAGGACGCCGGCCAGCGAGCGTTTCGGTCCGGGCAGCGCGCGCAAGCCGACGATGGACTCTCGCACGTCGCTGTAGGCCTGCCGCGCGGCGCCGGCCAGCTCGCGCAACTGCGCTTTCGCTTCCTCCGATTTGTCGCGCTTCATGTACATCTCGGCGGCCTGCACTTTGGTGTTCACGTAGCCGAGAACCTGCGCCAGGCCGTCATGCATCTCGTGAGCGATGCGCACCCGCTCCTGCGCGACGGCCAGGTCGGCGACCTGCTCGTGCAGATGCGCGTTGTCGATCGCCAGCGCGGCCTGCAGCGCGAAGCGGTTCAGCGTCTCCTCGTCATCGGGTGTGAAGACGCCGGTCTGCTGCTTCTCCGTCAAATAGAGGTTGCCGAGGAACGGTCCTTTGCAGGGAATCGGAACGGCGAGGAGGGAGTGCATCGGCGGATGATGGGCAGGGAATCCGTGCGACTGCGGATGCCGCTGGAGCTCTTCGAGCCGCAGCGTGTGTCCGTGATGCAGCACGACGCCGAGCAGGCCGTGGCCGACCGGCGGCGGGCCGATCTTCTCGCGCTCTTCGTTCGTGATGCCCGAGGTGATGAAGGAGACGATGCGGTTGTCTTTGTCCACGACCGAGACCGCCCCGTATTTCGCGCCCACGAGACTGCGCGCCTGCTCGACGACTCTTTTCAGCACGACCTCGAGCGAGAGCTCGGCGGTGACGTCGAGCGTGGCCGTGTGCAGCGCCAGCAGCTCAACGTTCTGGCGGCGCAGGCGCTCCTGCATCTGGTCGACGTAGCGGAAGATGAAGATGGCGAAGACGATGATCGCGGCGACGTAAAGCAGATCGAGCGCGACGCGGTTCTGCCACGAGATCACCCCCAGGACGGCGATGCGCGCGAGCTCGAGCGCGATCACGCCGGCGATGGGGATGAGGATCGCGATGGCCTTCAAACGCTTGAGCGTCATCAGCGCGAAGTATTGTGCCTGAATCATGTGCGCACGCCGAGCACGAGCTCGAACTGCACGACCAGCTCGTCGTTGGCCTTGACGATTCCGAAGAGTGCCGTGGGCGGAGTGATGCTGAAGTCGGTCATGCGCAGCGGCAGGCGCGCGCGGAGCCGGAAGCGATCGCGCCCGATGCGCTCGGCCTCGACCGGAATCTGCACCGTGCGACGCGTGCCGGCCAAAGTGAGCACGCCGGAGATGGTGGCGCGGTAGCGGCGCGCGTCGATGTCGTGCTCGACGCCGCCCACCAGCGCGTTGAACTGAAACTCGATGACCGGATTCGCATCCGCGCGGAGCGCCCGGAACATGTCGCGCTCCATCTGCCGGTTGCCGCAGCGCAGCGACTGGACGGGCACGCGCAGTTGAAACTTCGGCTGCGGAAACGACGCGGCGCGCGGGTCCAGGCGCGCCACGTCTCCGTCTTCGATGCGGTCGATGATCTGGTTGATCTGCTCGAGCGGCGCGGCGACGTCCATCCGCCCGTCCAGCGTCGTGCCGCTGCAGCGCCAGTCCTTCACGTTCGAGGAGCCCTCGAGCGAAAGGTGGCTGCCCGAGGCAGCGACGAGGACGAGCAGGAGGATTTTCACTGCGCCTTCTCCACGACCCAGCGGAAGGTGACCGTCACGTCGTCGCCCGTCTTGATCGTGCCCATCATGGCCGTGGGCGGCTTGATGCCGTACTGCGTCATCCTGATGGGCGTGGTGCCGGCCAGCGTGTACCTGCCGTCCGGATTGCGCGAGCCCTGCACGTCGAAGGCGACGTCGCGCGTCACGCCGGCGATGGTGAGCCTGCCCTGGGTCTTGAGAACGAACGCGTCGCCGCCGGGGTTGGTCGGAGTGACGCTGGTCATCTCGTAGCGGATCTCGGGGTTCTTGTCGGCCTTGAGCGCTTCGGCCATCAGCTTGTCCATCTTCGCGTGCTCGCTCTTGAGCGAGGCCACGGGGATGATCACGATTGCTTTGGCGGGAGAGTCGATGGAGCCGCTGATCTTTGCGCTCTCCATCTTCCACTCGTGCAGCGTCGAGGTTCCCTGCACCGACACGACGCTGCCCTGCGTGCCGTGGAACTTGTCGGCGCCCGCCGCCAGGGTGGCGGCGAGCGCGAGAGCGAGGATGAGGATCGTATTTTTCATGGCCGGCCTCAGAAGCTGAACGAAACCTCGGAGATCACGCCGCTGAAGCTCGGGTTGCGCCAGGCCTGCACGCCGTTGTTCACGACCTGCCCTTCCGCGAAGCCGGCGTACTTCTGGTTGACGTACTCCATCTTCACGAGCAGGTTCCTGGTCAGCCACAGGCCGCCGCCGACCTGGTAGCGATCGACCTTGCCGTCCGAGGTCGCGCCGGCAAGCATCGACGTGCTGGCGTTGCTGTAGCGCGCCGCGGCGTAGAGCGCGGGCGTGAGCTTGTAGACCACGTCGCCGGCGTAGTACGTCCACTTCTCTTCGGGCGTGCCGGCGGTGATGCCGTTGATGTCCTTGTCCTGGGTCATGCCGTAGTGGCCATAGAGCTTGATGGGCGAGTTGTTGTCGAAGGTGAGGTCGAACTGCGCGGCGCTGAACTTCTCGCCGGCCTGCGGAAACACTCCGCCGGGAGCCTGTCCGCCGCCGAGGATGCCCGCGTAACGCTCGCCGCTGCGATTGCCCGAGAACATCTGGATGGCGCTGCCGCCCGCGGCCTTGGTGGCGTTGTCGCTCTGGTCGGTGGCGATGTAGGAGACCGAGGTGCGCAGCGACTTCACGGGATAGAAGATGAGTTTCCCGTTGTACGCGAACCCGCGTCCGACGTTCCAATCCTCGGTCGTGGTGCCGTTCGATACGCCGACGAGCCAGCCGTAGCGGTCGTTCTTCTTGCTCGACACCTGCATGCCGATCGAGACGATGTTCGGGTCGATGACGAAGTTGCCGACCAGCGGGTTCTTCTGGGCGATGGCGTTGTTGGTGCGGTGCTCGGCGTTGTCCCCGAAGTCGACGAGCATGTGCCCGGCCTTGACGTCGACCTTCTTCAGAATCGGCACGAGGAACTTCAGCGACTGCAGGTTCTCCGGAACGCCGCGCAGGATCATGTAGCCCTCGTTGCCGTAGGTCGTCGAGGGGTGATTGCGGCTGGACAGGTACATGTCGAAGACGACTTCGATCTCCTGGTTCTTGCCGAATTTGGCGATGAACCCTAGGTCGCCGAACGCGTTCTGGAATCCCGGCGCGACCTTCGCCAGCGGCTCGCCTTTGAGGTTGAAGGCGTTCTTGTGATCGATGGCCTGCGCGGTGCCGACCGTGTTCAGGGTCATGAAGAGCTTGGTGGTGTCGGTGTCCGTGAGCTTGAGCTGCGCCTGGGCCGCGGACCCGAGGAGGATGACCGCGAGGAGGAGGGCAAAGAGTCGTAGCGTTTTCATGATGTTCTCCGTTTCTGTACGCAAGTCATTCTGGGCGCGCAAAACTCGGAAAACGAACCGCTTGCGGGTGGTTCTGAGAACGCGGAAGGAGGGGTGGGGAGCCACCCGTCGGGGTGGGAAGGAGTGGGGCGGAGGCGGTTCAGCGCCGCGACCTCGGGTGCTCTTGTTCCTATGCCGACCTACGTGATTCTGCGTCGCGCCGCCGTGGCCGTTGCGATCCTGGGCTCGTTTCTCGCGTGGGGCTACCGGCCGGCGCCGCTCTCGACGCAACTCCTCATCGTCGGGGCGGTGCTGTTCGCGGGTCTGGTCATCGGCACGGTGCTTTCGTGGCCTCGGCAGCGCTGGTCCTCGCGGTCGACACATTGATGATGATGGCGTGGCAGCGACTGGGCCGGAAACGCGCCGCCGCGTGACGCGTCCTACGTTCGCGGCGCTTCGAGCTCGGCCACCGCGTCCTCGAACGCCGGCGACAACCATAGATAGGGTCCGGCGGGCGACATCCCCAGATTCGTGAACAGCGTGCGATAGAACGCGGCCGGGCGGCGGATGAACGAATCCAGGTCGCCCACCACGTCGTCTTCCTTCGTCAGCACTTCGAAGTACGCGACGCCGTCCGTGGCCTCGGCGAGCACGCGCGCGCCGCGTTTCAGATCGGCCTCGGGGATGTAGTGCATCACGTCCGAGCAGATCACCAGATCGAAGACGCCGAATTCGATCTTCGGCAGATCGCCGAACGTCGCCAGATGAATGTTGCGCGACTTGCCGAAGCGCTTCACCACGTACTCGGAAGAGTCGAAGCCCACGTACTGCACGCGCGGACGCAGCGCGCGCAGGTGCGGCAGCCACGCGCCTTCGCCGCAGCCCATGTCCAGCACCGTGCGGATGGGGCGATGCAGAAAGTACTCGGCCGAGGCCACCGCCAGCGACACTTTCCGCCGCACCTCCGCCGCCGAGTTCACGCGCGTGGAGCGGTTGCGGTACCAGCGATCAAAGTACGCGCGGTCGTACGTCTTGGTCATCGCGCTCCTGATCGCGGGGCACGCCGATGCCCCATCGCCGCAGCCGCGCCACCATGCGCGGCATGCGCCGCTCGATCTTGCCGAGCGACTTCACGGCGAACCTGCTCCGCGGGAACAGCACGAGCACGGCGAGGAGGAAGAAGATCCAGCCCTGCATGATCGGCAACAACGACCCGATCACGCCGAGGATGGCGAAGAGAATACCCAGGGTGATGCGCAGGATCAGGATCATGGGAATCACTGCGATTTCGGCCGGAACTCGCCGGCGTCGAGATACTCGCTGGGGATTTTCTGAAACTCGGTGACGCCATACTTCGCCGCCACCTCCTCATTGGACATCCCCTCGGCCAGCACCAGTCCTTCCACCTCGCCCTGGCGGCCTTCCAGTTCCCAGCCCGTCCAGATCTCGGACTCGCTGTACGGCCGGAGCGAGATCTTCTGAAGGTAGCGGGCCATTTCGGCGAGATTGTACGCGCGTCAGACCGCGCGGCCCTTGCGCCGCTGCTCGGGAAACGCGGAAAGAAAATCGCGCAGCGCTTCCATGGCCTCGACGATGCCCCCGGGCAGCGTCTTGGTGCGCATCCAGTAGCAGCCCGGATCGAGGAGACTGCGCAGCAGCTCGATGAACTGATTCAGCGAGAGATAAGTGGTCTCGTAGACGCGGCCCTTCACGCTCTCCTGCCGCGCGCGCTGGATCTTGGCCACGATGCGCGCGGCCAGGTAATACGGCGCCTGCAGCGCGTCGAATTCCTCCTGCGACATGCGCGGTCCCTTGGTGAGGTGCTGGCGGTTGATCGTGCCCTGCAGAAAGTCCGCCGCGATCATGATGGCGGTCTTCGGCACGGAGCTGCATTTGCCGGAGTCGATGGACTCGTTGAGGAATGCGATCAGCGTCTTCACCTGCTCGCTGTCGGGATAGGCGAGCTCGCGCAACCCGTAGCGTTTTGCGATGGCGCGCTCGTCGAGTGAGTCCGCGGAGTCGGACATGAAGGCCGAAACATAGCACGCTAGAATCTGCGGCCATGCAGACCGCGCAGCTGATCGGCACCGTGCCGCTGTTCAAGCTCCTCAGCGACGAGGAGCGCGCCGATCTGGAGAAGGTCTTCGAGCGCCGCGACGTCGCCCCGGGCGACACGCTCTTCTCCCTCGGCGAGCCGGGAGACTCGCTGTACGTCGTCGGCTCGGGCAGCGTCGAGCTGTTCGTCAAAGACAACACCGGCTCGAAGATCGTGCTGACGGTCTGCGAGCCCGGAGAAGTATTCGGCGAGCTGTCGCTCTTCGACGGCGGCGCGCGCACGGCCACGGCGGTTTGCGTGGAGCCGGCGACGCTGCTGGTGCTCGATCGCGATGATCTCCTGGCCTTCCTGCGCCGGCATCCCGACGCGGCGCTGGACCTCCTCACGACCATGGGACAGCGCATGCGCAGCGCGGACGAGATGCTCCGCCGCCGCGTGGCGCGCAACATCAACGAGGAGATGCAGATCCGCTCGACGCTGGTGGACAGGATCGCGGACCTGGTCGCGGAATTCAGCGGGAGCATCACGTTCCTGTTCCTCAACGCGGCCTGGTTCTTCGTCTGGATCGTCTGGAACGTGCTGCCGTTCACGTCGCACTTCGACCCGTACCCGTTCGGATTCCTGACCATGGTGATGTCGGTCGAGGCGATCTTCCTCTCGATCTTCGTGCTCATCTCGCAGAACCGCCAGACCGCCAAAGACCGCCTGCGTGCCGACGCGGAGTACGAGGTGAACCTGAAGGCGGAGCTGGAAGTGGCCCACCTGCACGAGAAGATGGACTACCTCACGGAGCAGATGCTGGCGCGGCTGCCGAAGGCGGAGCGGGCGGCGCGATCGTGAACATGGCCTGATCGACCGAGTCCAGCACGATGCGCACGTGCTCGTCGAAGTTCTGCCGCTCGGCGTAGATGGCGACGAAGATCACCACGCGCCGGTCGCTCAGCGCCGTCACTTCGAAGGGGATCTCGATCGGCTCGATCTCCTGCCGATCGATGACGGTGCCGTATTCGAATTCGCGGCTCGCGGTGCGGCCGCCGACGCTGGCCGTGAGGAGCGCACGGGCACCGGCGCTCTTGTCGATGAAGCCCCGCACCTGGCAGACGAACTGCGCGTTCTCTCGCGGCGCGGCGACCGCGACGAGCCCGGCCGTCCAGAAATCTTCCCGCCCGCCGATCTTGTCCTGAAGATCGAGCTGCGCGTCATCGAAGAGCACCGACAGCCCATCGCCGAACGGTTTTACCGAGATGCGCGTGGTGCTCGACAGGCGTGGAACCAGGTATGCGACGTCACTCCAGATCGAGTCTTCGGGCATGGTGAGCCTCCGCATCTGAGAGAGACGCCAAGCTCAGATTCCCGCGGCTACCGCCACGTCAGCTCGAACGTGCAGGTCTTGTCGCCGTGGCACTGGCACCGGGTCTCGACCACCTTCGGCTCGTTCGCGCCGTGGCGCAGCATCGACTCCATGAAGTAGCCGATGGCGCTCGCGCAGTAGATGGGACTGTAGACGGGGTAGCTCGCGTAGACCATGCGGCCGCCGTTCGCGGTCCTCTCGAAGTGCACGGTGCCGAACTTCTGATACTGATCGTGAAACAGCGCGTTTTCCTCGAGGAACTTGGTCAGCTCCTCGGAATCCAGCGAGCGGTAGATGCGGCCGATCCCCAGCTCCGCGGAGGCAGCGCCGATGAGTGCGAGCACGTTCGGATGCTTCGCCTTCAGCTCGTCGTGGATGGCGCGATCGAGCTCGATCAGCGACTCGAACTCGCACCAGCTCGAGGCCAGCGGCGTGCGCGTGTAGCCCTTCGTCCGCGGCGATAGTTTGTCGAGAAAGGCGTTGAAGCCGTCGCTGCCCAGCGTGTCGATCAGGAACTGCCGTCGCCCGCCGAACATCACTCCTTTCACTTTCGCGACCGCGGGATCGTGGCCGGTGAGGACTTCTTTTCCTTCGAGCTTCGGCGGCGGGGTGGAGAGGTTCTGCTTGGCGAGCAAAGACATGCTGCGTGAATTCTAGGCTCGATGCTTCCGGAATGCTTCGGGAACGAAGTCGCCGTCGCTGGCCTCGCGCGCGGCGAGCGCGATCTGGAACTCCATGACGTCCGGCGGCACGGGCTGCTGATAGCCGTCCAGCACGTCGCGCAGCGCATCGACGGGCGTGAGGCCGTCCACGCGCACGGAGCGGTAGAGCTTGACCGCGATCGCTTCCGCCGCGCCGGGCGTGAGCAGGTTCGGGATCAGCGATTCGACCAGCGCAAAGTCGGCGTCCTGCAGTTCCACTCCGCGGCGTTTGGCCAGCGCGCGGATGAGCGAGAAGCCTTCGCCGGCGGCGGTGGTGGGGAAGATGGGAATCTTCACGTCGACGCGGCCCGGGCGTTTGAGATCGACTTCGATCAGGTCGGGACGGCTCGACGCGAGAATCCACACGATGCGCCCGCGATTCGCCGGATTGCTCATCTGCTCGGCGAACATGCCGTAGATGCGGCCGGAGAGGCCTGAGTCGCCGCTGCCGGCGTCGCGTTTGCCGAGGGCCTGGTCCGCTTCGTCGATGAAGACGAAGCAGCGGCCGAGGCCTTTCAGCAATCGGAAGATCTTTTCGAGATTGCCTTCCGTGCTGCCCACCCATTTGTCGCGGAAGTTCTTCAGCTTCACGACGGGCACGCCCGCCTCGCCGGCCAAACACTCGACGAGGAACGTCTTGCCGGTGCCCACGGGGCCGCACAGCAGGTAGCCCATGGGCATGGCCTGCACGTCGTTCATCTGCCACAGCTTGATGTCCTGCCGCAGCCAGGTCTTCAGCTTTTCCTGCGCGTACAGATCGTCGAGCGTGCGCTTCGACTCAATGAACTCGATGAGGCCCGCGGAG
>DATLBM010000165.1:0-4038 GCA_035526885.1 Thermoanaerobaculia bacterium
CCGTGCACCTCGAACGTCGGCATGGCCCAGATCCGCTTCATCACCTCCAGCGGATCCTCGGTACGAATCGACCTGAAGAGATGATCCTTCTTGAACTGCTTCACGGTGAAGCCGGAATTCTTGAAGTCCTGCAGCTCGCTCTTCGACGGCGGCTCGACGTCGTCGTAAAAGCCCTTGATCTTCACCTTGCCGGTGCGCGCGTCGTACATCTCGGAGACGAGCTGCATCAGCTCACCGAGCGGGTTGCGCGCGCCGCCTCCGGTGACGCCGGAATGTTGATCGGTCTCGCCGGTCTGCAGCGAGAGCGTGAAGCCCTGCAGTCCGCGCAGGCCTGCCGGACAGGCCGGCTGTTTGCGCGACACCCAGATCGTGTCGGAGACGAGGATGTGATCCGTCGCCAGCATCTTCACGTTCTGCTTGACGGCGTTCTCGAAGCTCGGGCTGCCGATCTCCTCTTCCAGTTCCCACAGCAGATTGAGGTTCAGCGGGATGTTCGCCTCGCGCGCGGCCTTGATGCCCCAGAGCGCGCTGAGCGCGGGACCCTTGTCGTCGGTGGTGCCGCGCCCGAAGTAGCGGTCGCCGTCTTTGGTGAAGGTGAACGGCTCGGTGTTCCACGGCTCGGTCTCTTTGGACGCGGGCTGCACGTCCATGTGGTTATAGACGGTCAGCGTCGGAAGCTTCTTGCCGGCGGTGAACTTGCCGTGGATGAGCGGGTAGCCGTCGGTCTCGACGATCTTCGCCTCGCCGCCGAAATCGCGGATGAGTTGCGCGGCGGCGTCGGCGCAGCGGCGGATGTCGCCCGCGCGCTCGGGCTCGGCGGAGACGGACGGAATCTCCACGAACTGCTTCAGGGTGTCTTCGAACTGCTCACGCTCGCTCGCGGCCCACGCGGAGAGCGCTTTCTTCTCGATCTTCATGGCGGCGAACTCTATCGCACTGGGGGGACGACCGGAGGCCAACCAGCGGGGTCCGGGGGCGAGCCCCCGGCCGCCGGAGGCCCCCGGTCGGTCCCTCAGTACCCGATAGCGGCACCGCCGCGACGGGGATCGGAGCCGCCCATGCGCATGCCCGTGGCGGGATCGATCTGGATTCCCTGCGCGTCGCCGATGTCGCCCGGCGCGTTGCGCTCCATGCCCGGCAGCTCGCGGAACTTGTGTCCGCGCGCTTCCAGCGCGGCGCGCGTGTCGCCGTCCAGGTCGAACGTCTCCCAGAAGATGTAGTCGGGGAGCCACTGGTGATGAAAGCGTCCCGCGCTCACGGCCTGCTGCACGTTCATCTTGAAGTCGATCACGTTGATGATCACCTGCAGGACGGTATTGATGATCGTCGGGCCGCCGGGGCTGCCGATGACGAGGTACGGCTTGTTGTCCTTGAGCACGATCGTCGGCGTCATCGACGACAGAGGGCGTTTCTTCGGATGAATGGCGTTGGCCTCGCCCTGAATGAGGCCGTAGTCATTCGCGACGCCGACCTTCGAGGTGAAGTCGTCCATCTCGTTGTTGAGCAGGAAGCCGGCGCCTTTGACCGTGACGCCGGAGCCGTAGCTGTCGTTGAGCGTGTACGTCGTCGAGACCGCGTTGCCGTTGGCGTCGACGATCGAGTAATGCGTCGTCTCCGGCGACTCGTATCGCGACGGCTCGCCGCCCATCACGTCCTTGCTCGGAGTGGCCTTGTCGGTGATCGATTTCGCGCGGGTCTGCGCGTACGAGCGCGAGACGAGCCCGTTCACCGGCACTTTCACAAAGTCCGTGTCGCCGAGGTAGGCCGCGCGGTCGGCGAAGGCGCGGCGCATCACTTCGACCATCGTGTGCACGTACGTCGACGAGTGCCAGCCCATCGACTGCAGGTCGTACGGCTCGAGCATGTTCAGCATCTCGATGAGTGCGATGCCGCCCGAGGACGGCGGCGGCATGGTGATGACGTCGTAGCCGCGATACGTCGTGCGCAGCGGCGTCCGGATCGTCGGCTCGTACGTCTTCAGATCCTCGGCCGTCATGATCCCGCCGTTGGCCTTCATGGCCGCGACGATGAGCTTCGCGGTTTCGCCTTCGTAGAAATCGCGCGGGTTGGTCTTGATGCGGGCCAGGACGGACGCCAGCTCCGGCTGCACGAATGGATCGCCCATCGCGTAGTACCTGCCGTCGCGCTGGTAGATGCGGCGGCTCTCGCTCCACGGCGTCATCTTGTCGACGGTGGTCGGGTACGAGAGGCTGCGCGCGAGGTGATAGTTCACGGGGAAGCCTTCCGCGGCGAGCTTGCGCGCGGGCTCGACGAGCTCGGACCACTTCAGCTTTCCGTGGCGCTTGTGCGCGAGCATCAGTCCCGCGACGGTGCCCGGGACTCCCACGGCTTTGTAGCCGTCGGTGGAGAGCTTGGGGACGACGTTGCCTTTGGCGTCGAGGTACATGTCGCGCGTGGCGGCGAGCGGCGCGCGCTCGCGGTAGTCGATCGCCTCGACGCTGCCGTCGGCCTTACGGATGAGCATGAACCCGCCGCCGCCGAGGTTGCCGGCGGAGGGCCAGGTGACGGCGAGAGCGAGCCCGACCGCAACCGCCGCATCGACCGCGTTGCCGCCGCGTTTCATCACATCCGCGCCGACGCGCGAGGCAATCTCGGAGGTCGACGCCACCATCGCGTGCTGCGCGCGCGCCGGCTCCTGCCAGGCCGCGTGCAGCGGCAACGCGAGGAGGACGGACAGAGTCCAGAATGCGAGCCGTTTCATGTCGCGGAAGTTTATTGCGTCCGGCGTTTCTTCCGCGTACATTTGCTCGGGTCCATGGCAAACCTCAAGCTCGATACGGTCCGGCGGAGCAACCGCTTCCGCAAGATCATGAATGTTCCTCTCCGCATCGGTCTGAAACAGGCCACGCTGGTCGACATCTCGACGACCGGCATCCTGGCGACGCACACGGGCCATATGGCCGCGGGCACGGTGGTGGAGATCACCTTCACGCACGAGGACCAGAAGTTCGCCTCGCCCGCCAAGGTCGCCTCCTGCACCGTCGTCGGCCTCGGCGCCGGCGAAGGCGGCGCCACGCTCTACGCATCGCGCCTCTACTTCGAGAACCTCGGCGAGGACTCGCGGAAGATGGTCGAGGCGATGGTTGGAGAGAACGCGAGCTGAGCCCGGAAGCCGTCGTCGAGGCTCTCTATCGCGCGCTGTGCTTCGAGGAAGGCGAGCTTCCTGACTGGAGTCTTCTCGACAGCGTGCTCGCTCCCGGCGCGCGTCTCGTGCGCGTGAACGACGACGGCGTGTTCGAGTTCGATCCGATTACGTTCCGCCAGGACATCGAGAAGATGATCGCCTCCGGCGCGCTGCCGTCGTTCTGGGAAGGCGAGCTATCGCGCGAGGCGCAGACCTTCGGCGACGTCGCGCACGTGCTGAGCATCTATGAAGGACGCAGCTCGCGCGACGCCGCGCCGCTGTTTCGCGCGGTGAAGAGCATTCAGCTGTTCCGGCGCGAGGGGCGGTGGTGGATCAGCGCGTTGTTGTGGCGGCGGCTGCCGGCGTGAATGTGTCATCCCGAGCGAAGTCGAGGGACCTTCCCCGCTCTGTGGCACGCGTGAAGGTCCTTCGCCGTCTACGCGGCTTCAGGATGACCCATCGTCAGCTGCGGTAGTCCGCGTTCAGACTCACGTAGTCGTGTCCCAGATCGCTCGAGAGCACGACGGCCCGTCCGCTGCCTACGCCGAGGTCCACGCGCAGCGGCACGCGCTCGCGGGCGAAGACTTTCGCGGCTTCCTTCTCTTTGTACGCGGCGGGTGCACCGTTTTCAACGAGCGCGATCGGGCCGGCGTGGAGGGAGATCTTCTTCAGCGAGAACTTTGCGCCGCTGCGGCCGACGGCGGCCAGAATGCGGCCCCAGTTCGGATCGCCGCCGTGCAGCGCGGTCTTCACGAGCGGCGACGTGGCCACGGCGTGCGCGGCCAGCTTCGCGTCGCGGTCGTTCTTCGCGCCCACGACTTCCAGTTCCATCACGCGAATCGCGCCTTCGCCGTCGCGCACGATCATCCAGGCCAGCTCGCGGCAGATCGAGT
>DATLBM010000166.1:0-5569 GCA_035526885.1 Thermoanaerobaculia bacterium
GAACCAGATCTTCTCGTTCGGACGCGATCACGGCTACTACGGCCGCATCCTCTCGCAGACGGTCGTGCCCACGCCGACGTTGACCGTCCCCAACGCGCGCAAGATCGTCGGCTTCTGCTACACGCCGCAGGACGGCAACTCGCTGCTCTCTTCGGTAGCGGCAACGCTGCGCTTCATCGACGCCACGAAACTGGACGAGCGCCTGGACGTGTTGCGTCCGTACATGTTCCGTGAAATCTAGCCGGCACGGCCGGCGGCGCTGGTTGCCCAGGGCTTCGGCATGAGAGTCGCGCGAATGTCTCGTCCCGCAGGCCTAAACAGCGCCGCCCGCCGCGTAATCATCTGCGCGGCGGCGATCGTCTTTCTCACCGCACTGGTCCGCCGTTTTCAGTGGCTCGGCGGACCGTACTTTGAATTCTTCCCGCCTACGATTCAGGACCACGTCTGGCCGGCGCGGTTTCCCAGCGCGGACGCGATCGTGTTGTGCCGCCGCGTCGAGCCGCTGCTGCCGCGCGGCGCGAAAGTGACGGTGCTCAAGCCGGCCGAGGCGCCGAACTACGATCAGACGCACTGGATGACGGGACTGGGGATGCTTCCTCGGCAGTTCCTCGTCCCGCAGAAGGTCGATGAGCTGAAGCCCGATTACGTCATCGCCATTCACGAGGAGTTCGCGCACGCGGACTACGTGAAGGTGGCCAGCTTTCCCGAAGGGTTTCTCTACAAACGCCGATGACCACGGAGCTCCTCGGCCTCCTCGCCTATCTGATCCTGCCGTTGGTGGGAATGGTGGTGTGGCGTTTCGCGCCCGTCGAGGCGCGGTGGAGTGTGGCCACCGCCGCCGGCGCGCTGATCGTGGCGCTGGTGATGTCCGCGTTGTCGGTGATCGGCGTGGAGTGGAGCAGGACGATCCTCTTCACGTTGCTCGCGATCATCATCGGCGCGGGTGTGTACGTAGGACGAACTTCAGTCCGTCCCGACGGGCTGAAGCCCGTCGTACGTCTGGCAGACGCCGGGACTGCGATTGCGTGGCTCGCGACTCTGTACGGCGTCGTCACCGCGCGTGAGTCGTGCGGCGATCTCGCCTTCACCTGGGGACCCAAAGCCATCCGCTGGTTCCGCGCGGGTGCGCTCGATCCGCAGGTGCTCAAGACCTGGCCGCAGCTCACGGTCGACTATCCGCCGCTGCAGACGCTGCTGCTGTCGTTTTCGAATCTGTGGGCGCATCAGTTTCCGTGGTGGGCGGCGGTGCTGGCGGGACCGCTGCTGCTGATCCCCACGCTGATGATCGTGCGCGTGTGGTCGCGCGATGCCATCGGTACGATGCTCGTGGCGTGCACCTTCGCGTACGCCTTCGCCCTCGCCTATCCGCATGGATGCGCGGAGCCGCCGCTGTTGCTCTTCGAGACCATTGCCATCGCCGCGCTGGTCTTCATCGAGGAGCGAAAAACGCAGACGTTCCTCGTGGCCATGGCGCTGGCAGGATGCGTCTACACGAAGCTCGAAGGGACGACGTTCGCCATCGCCGTCTTCCTCACCATCGCCATCACGTTGCGCCGGCCGAAGCAGGCCTTCATCGTCATCGCGCCGGCGGCGATCTTGTTCGCGGCGTGGATGACTTTCGTGTTCAGGAACGGGCTGTACTACATGTACAGCGGCGCGACGCTGCCCATCTACTGGTCCGCCTTGCCCGTCACGCTGAAGACGCTTCTGAAGATGGCGAAGTTCGAGTTGTGGTGGCTGCCTTACCTCGTGCCCATCGCGCTGATTGCGATGGGAAACATGCGCCGCGCGCTCGCTCCCATCTCCATTGCGCTGCTCACTTCCGGCGCCACGGTTTACTTCTACATTCACTACCCGGATCCCGTCTGGTGGATCGAAAGCTCGTCGCCGCGCGTGATCCTCACGCCCATGCTGGCGCTGCTCATCGGGGCGCTCGCCGCCTATGCTAGAGTCCCGCCGCATGGCGTGGTTCCGCAAGGAGAAGAAGCCGAAGGAAGCGGTGGACCGGCAGGTCGCGATTCCCGAGGGGCTTTGGGTCAAGTGTGATGACTGCAAGGAGATCGTCTACCGCAAAGAGGTAGAGGCGAACTTCAACACCTGTCCCAAGTGCAGCTATCACTTCCGCCTCACCGCGCGCGAGCGCTTCGAGATCCTTTTCGACGACAACAAGTACAAGGAATTCGCCACCGAGATCCGCAGCGGCGATCCCCTCGGATTTCGCGACACCAAGCGCTACGCCGACCGCCTGAAGGTCTACCAGACCCGCGTCGGCGGCGGCGATGCCGTCCTCTGCGCGGAGGGCAAGCTCGAGGGGATGCCGGTCGTCATCTGCGCGATGGAGTACGCGTTCATGGGCGGCTCCATGGGCTCGGTCGTGGGCGAGAAGATCACCACCGCCATCGAGCGCTGCGTCGAGAAAAAGGAGCCGCTGATCGTCGTGTCGTGCTCCGGCGGCGCGCGCATGCAGGAAGGCATTCTCTCGCTCATGCAGATGGCGAAGATCTCCGCCGCGCTGGCGCGTCTGGCGGCGGCGCATCTGCCGTTCATCTCCGTGCTCACCGATCCGACCACCGGCGGCGTCACCGCGTCGTACGCGATGCTGGGCGACCTCAACATCGCCGAGCCGAAGGCGCTGATCGGATTCGCGGGACCGCGCGTCATCGAGCAGACCATCCGCCAGACGCTGCCCGAGGGATTTCAGAGGAGCGAGTTCCTGGTCGAGCATGGGATGGTCGACCTGATCACGCCGCGATCGGAGATGAAGTCCGCGATCGGGCGGTTCCTGAGCATCTTCGGCGGCAAGTGACACCACTCCAGTGGCTCGATTCGCTGCAGGGATCGGGCATCCGTCCCGGCCTGACGCGCATGCGCGCGCTGCTGCGCGAGCTCGGCGACCCTCATCGCGCGTACGAGTCCATCATCGTCGCGGGCACGAACGGCAAGGGCTCGACCAGCGCGATGCTGGCCTCGATTCTCGAGGCGGCGGGCAAGCGGGTCGGACACTACACGTCGCCGCATCTCGTCGATCTGCGCGAGCGCTGGACCATCGACGGCGCGATGATCGATCCGGAACTGCTCGACGAATGCATTCGCGAGCTGCAAAACGCGAAGAGCATCACGCCGACGTATTTCGAGGCGTTGACGCTGATTGCCTTCCTGGCCTTCGCCAAAGCAACCGTCGACGTCGCGGTGCTCGAAGTGGGCATGGGCGGGCGTCTCGACGCCACGAATGTCGTCAAGCCCATCGCCTCGGTCATCACTCCCGTCGGTCTCGATCACATGGAGTATCTCGGCAACACGCTGAGAGCCATCGCGCGCGAGAAGGCCGGCGTGATTCATCGCGGTGCCGTGGTGCTCACGTCGAACGACGATCCGATCGTGCTCGACGTCCTGCAAAAGCGCGCCGAACGATTCGGCAATCGCTTCATTCGCGTGTTCGAGGAACACGAGACGCCGCTCCTGGGCGATTTTCAAAAGAGAAACGCCGCGCTGGCCGTGCGTACCGCCCGCGAGCTCGGCATCGGCGAAGAAGCGATCGCGGAAGGCGTGAAAACCACGCGCTGGCGCGGACGTCTGGAGCGCGTGGAGCACGCCGGCAAAGTGATCTGGATCGATGGCGGCCACAACGCGCACGCCATCGCGTGCACGGCTCCTTTCTTCGATGCGAACGTGGCCAGGCCGCGGCTGCTCGTCTTCGGGATCATGAGCGACAAGGCCGTGGAGCCGGTCGTCGAGAAGCTCTTCCCGCTCTTCGACCGCATCATCGCCACGGAGCCGTATCCGCCGCGCTCGGTCCGCGCGGATTCGTTTGCGGAGGCGATGGCCATCCCCGATCCGGAGGATGCGTTCGAAGCGGCGATGCGAAGCGAGGAGCGCAACATCGTGATCACAGGCTCGCTCTATCTCGCAGGCGCTGCCATCGCGTTTTTCGACCGCCACGGGCGGAGCGCTGACGTTCCGGCACCGTCTTCGTGACCGCGCGTGCGGCGCACTGCCCTCGTTCGTCGTATTTCGGTACACTCGCGCGGCCATGACGAACGCCGCAACGGGCCACGATTTTCTTCACCGCAGCCTCGCTGATTCCGATCGCGAGATCTTCGATGCCATCCAGCTGGAGACGAAGCGCCAGAACGACACGCTGGAGCTGATCGCGTCCGAGAACCACGTCTCCACGGCCGTGCTCACGGCCATGGGCTCGGTGTTCACGAACAAGTACGCGGAGGGCTATCCGGGGAAGCGCTACTACGGCGGCTGCGGACCGACGGACATCGTCGAGAACATCGCCATCGCCCGCGCCAAAGAGCTCTTCGGCGCCGAGCACGCGAACGTGCAGCCGCACTCCGGCTCGCAGGCCAACATGACCGTCTACTTCGCCATGCTCAAGCCCGGCGACACGATCATGGGCATGGACCTCTCGCACGGCGGGCATCTCACGCACGGCCATCCGCTGTCGTACAGCGGCCGCGATTTCAAAGTCGTCGCGTACGGCGTGCGCAAAGAGGATGAGCTGATCGACTACGACGAGATGGCGCGCATCGCCGAGGAGTCGAAGCCGCGCATGATCATCTGCGGGGCGTCGGCGTATTCGCGGCTGATCGACTTCAAGCGCATTCGCGAGATCGCGGACAGCGTGGGCGCGCTGATGATGGCCGACATCGCGCACATCGCGGGCCTGGTCGTGACCGGACATCATCCCTCGCCCGTTCCGTACGCGGACTTCGTCACCACCACGACGCACAAGACGCTGCGCGGGCCGCGCGCCGGTCTCGTGCTGTGCAAGGAAAAGCACGCCAAGGATCTCGACCGCGCCGCCTTCCCGGGCGTGCAGGGCGGGCCGCTCGTGCACATCATCGCGGCCAAAGCCGTGGCCTTCAAGGAAGCGCTCACGCCGGAGTTCAAGGCCTATCAGGGACAGATCGTGAAGAACGCCAAGGCGCTGTGCGAGGCCGTGAAAGAGACCGGCTTCCGCATCGTCTCCGGCGGCACGGACAACCATCTCTTCATGACCGACGTGTTCTCGAAAGGCATCACCGGCAGGGACGCGCAGAACATCCTCGAAGCGGCGAACATCACCGTCAACAAGAACACGATCCCCTTCGACACGCAGAAGCCCATGGTGGCCTCGGGTGTCCGCATCGGCACGCCCGCCGTCACCACACGCGGCCTCTTGGAACCGGAGATGAAGACCATCGCCCAGCTCATCGCCCGCGTGCTTGACGCGAAAGGCGATGCCGCAGTCACGGAAGAAGTGAAGCGCGGGGTGAAGGAGCTCTGTGACCGGTTTCCGATTTACTGACGCGCGCCTGCGGCGCGCAGTTGCCGGTTGCCGGTTGCCGGTTGCCGGTGCCGCCTCGTAAGCCGGAACAGCACCGGCAACCAGCAACACGGCCACACGGCAACACGGCAACACAAAATGAGCAAACGCTACCCGTACTACCCGATCTACCTCGACATCGAGGATCGGAGCGTCGTCATCATCGGCGGCGGCAACGTCTGCGCGCGCAAGGCCGAGACGATGATGAAGTACGGCGCGCGCGTGACCGTCGTGGCGCCGGAGCTCACCGAGGAG
>DATLBM010000167.1:0-6982 GCA_035526885.1 Thermoanaerobaculia bacterium
ACCCGGGACGAGGCGATCGGAAAGACGCCGCGACTTCTCAAGGGAGGCGACATGGAGCCCGCGCATTACGAAGCCTTCTGGGCCGAGCTTCTCGCGGGCCGGAGTGTCCGCGGGGAGTACCGGAATCGGACCTGTAACGGCTCGTTCGTCGATGTGATGGCTTCCGCCAGCCCGGTCCTCGATGACGCCGGAAACATCAGTGGCTTCATCGCGGTGCAGAATGACGTCACCGCGCAGAAGCACGCAGCAGAGGAGCGGCAGCACCTCGACGAGCGCCTCGGACATCTCGCACGGATGGAGTCCCTCGGCACTCTGGCCGGCGGCATCGCTCACGACTTCAACAACATCCTCAGCATCATCCTCACGCATACGTCCCTGCTCGATCGACGGGGTGGCGACCCGGCGGTCGTCGCGCGCGTCACGAGTACGGTCCGTCAGGCCGTCGAGCGCGGAGCCGGGCTGGCCCGGCAGATCCTCACCTTTGCTCGACGCGCCGAGGTCAAGGCGGAGCCTGTCAACATCACCCAGCTCATCATGGAGCTGTCCTCGATGATCTCGGAAACGTTCCCGCGAACGATCTCGATCTCGCTCGATCTCGATCCCGATCTGCCGGTCGTGCGAGCCGACGGGGGACAGATTCATCAGGCGCTGCTGAACCTCTGCGTGAATGCACGGGACGCGATGCCCTCGGGAGGAGAGCTCACCATCCAGGCGCGCGTGGAATCCCGCGATTCGATGAAACGCAGCTTCGCAGATGCGCGCGCGGAAGACTACGTGGCAATCATGGTCAGCGACACGGGAACCGGAATCGATGAAGAAACGCGCAAGCGCATGTTCGAACCGTTCTTCACGACCAAGGAGAAAGGAAAGGGAACGGGCCTCGGACTCGCTCTCGTTTACGGCGTCGTCAATAACCACTGCGGTCTCATCGACGTTTCCTCGCGGTCCGAAGAGGGGACTACATTCAGCCTCTACCTTCCCCTGACACCCTGCGCCTCATCAACCGTTTCATCGACGTCCAGACCCGTGGTGGGAGGCACGGAGCGCGTGCTCGTGATCGAGGATGAGCCGATGCTGCTCGACTCCGTCAGCACACAATTGCGCGATCACGGGTATGTCGTCCGGACCGCCGGCGACGGCGCGAACGCCCTGGAGATGGTCCGGAGCGCGGACGGAGTCCCGGACGCGGTGATCATGGACCTCGGAATGCCGAAGATGTCCGCTCAGAGCCTCGTTGAGGGCATTCGCGCCGTCTCAATCGCCGTTCCCGTCATCGCGATGACCGGCTATCTCGATCCCGAGGTGCACGCGGGGATCCTTTCGGCGGGAGTGAGCAGGATCATCGCAAAGCCGTTCGAGATCACCGCACTGCTGGCAGAACTTCGCGCGGTGTTGTGACCGCCGGAGCGTAGTCGTGGGTGAGGCCTGTGGCACGAGGGACCCTCATCCGCCCTTCGGGCACCTTCTCCCCTCACGGGGAGAAGGGCAACAATCACGAACCTCGCGAGACCTCGGCTTTGTTGCCCTTCTCCCCGCTCTCGCGAGTAGCCATCTCTCCTTACAGCTGAAACGTGCCGAGGAACTCTTCGCGCTTCGGCCGCGATCCCTTGCCGCGGGCCGTATGCTCGATGCCGGCGAGTTGGTCGAGCAACGTGGGGTGCTGGACCTGATAGAGCACGCCTGTGGTCAGGTGCTCTCCTTCGTTCGTGTAGCGGAGTGCGGCCTCGCGATTCGTCGCGTCGTGGTCTTTCGGAACCGTGCGCAGCTTGGCGCGCAGCTCCTTGTGCTGATCCTCGCCGCGCCACGTCACGCAGGGCGAGATGATGTTGAGAAACGCGAAGCCGCGGTGGCGGATCGCCTGCGTCATCAGCTCCGTCGTTCCCTTCACGTCTCCGGAAAAGCCGCGCGCCACCCAGGTCGCGCCGAGCGCGATCGTGAGTGCGCACGGGTCGATGGCGGTGTCGGGATTGCCATACGTCGTCGACTTCGTCTTGTCGCCGGAGGGGGTCGTCGGGCCGGCCTGGCCTTTCGTCAGACCGTAGATCTCGTTATCCATCATGAAGTAGGCGATGTCGACGTTGCGCCGCGCCGCGTGCATCAGATGGTTGCCGCCGATCGCCAGTCCGTCGCCGTCGCCGCCGACGGCAACGACCGTCATGCGCGGTGCGGCCAGCTTGGCCCCCGTGGCAATCGGCAGCGCGCGTCCGTGCAGCGAGTTGAAGCCGTACGTCTCGACGTACCCGGGCAGCCGTGACGAGCAGCCGATCCCGGAGACGATCACCGTCTCGTGCGGAGCGCAGCCCGCGCCCGCCAGAGCGCGGTAGATGGAGTTGAGCACGGCGAAGTCGCCGCAGCCGGGACACCAGACGGGCTTGAGGTCGCTCTTGAAGTCGTTCGCCGTGAATGTCGGATCGCAGGTCATGCCAACACCTCTTCGAGAGTTCTCATTTTGAGCAGCGGCTCGGCGGCGGCGACGACTTCCGCGACCGTGAGCGTCTTTCCGCCGGAGCGGGCCAGCACGTTCGTCTGACCACGCGGCAGATCGACGAGTGAGCGGAGGTAGTGATGAAACTGCGCGGCGAAGCTGAGCTCCACGACCAGGATCCGATCGCACGAGTCGATGAACTGCTGCAGCGCAGCGATCGGAAGCGGGGCCAGAATGCGCGGAGCGAACGCGGCGACGCGCGCGCCGCTGGCCTGCAGTTGCGTGATGGCCTCGCTCACGGTTCCCGCGGACGAGCCCCAGCAGAGGATTCCGAGCTCCGGCCTGTCGTCGCCGAAGCGGCGGAAGAGCGGATACTTCTTCGCGATCGCCTCGAGCTTGCGATACCGCTTCTGGTTCATCCGCTCGTGCACGACGAAGCCAGCCGCGGGGCGGCCCAACTCGTCGTGCTCGAGACCGTTCGTCTGATACATGCCGCCGGCGATTCCCGGAATGGTCATCGGCGAGACGCCGTCTTCCGTTCCGCTCGCGTAGCGCTCATACGGAACCTCATCCATCGGGATGGCGATGCGACGCTCGACGAGGTCGTGGACCAGCTTCGAGGCATCGACGGTCTCGCGCCGCTGCGCGATCAACTGATCCGACAGCACGATCACGGGAACCTGAAACTCCTCGGCAATGTTGAAGGCTTCGACCGTGGAGTGGAACGAGTCCTCGACGTCGCAGCACGCCAGCACGACGCGCGGCGTGTCGCCGTGGCTGCCATACACCGCGTGATTCAGATCGGACTGCTCGCTCTTGGTCGGAATGCCCGTAGACGGCCCTCCACGCTGCACGTTGTAGATGACGCTCGGGATCTCCGCGGTGGAAGCGAGTCCAAGCATCTCGGACATCAGCGAAAGGCCGGGACCCGATGTCGAGGTCATCGCCTTGGCGCCAGCGAACCCTGCGCCGACGACCGCGCCGATCGCGGCGAGCTCGTCTTCCGTCTGGATGCATGTCCCGCCGACTCTGGGGAGCCACTCGGAGAGAAGGTGCAGGACCTCGGAGGAAGGGGTGATCGGATAGCCGGCGAAGAACGAGCAGCCGGCGTGGATTGCGCCGACAGCCGCTGCCTCATTGCCGGACATGAGGAGATGAGCGGGTGCAGTGACGTCAGCCATGCGCTTGGTGCGCGCGGGCCATTCCCCGGCATGGGCGACCCCGCGATCGAACGCGCGGAGATTCGCGTCGATGATCTTCGCATCGCGCTTGCGGAACCTGCGACGCACGGCCGAGCGGATGTCGTCGACCGGCAGGCCGAACATCGCGGTGAGCAGGCCGATGGCGACGATGTTCTTCGCGCCGGGCGCGCCGGCATCTTTCGCCAGCTCGCCGAACGGCACGGCCAGAAACGTGCGGCACGCGGAATCGGTGATCTCCGCGGGTGGCGGATCGTCCGGCTCGTGCAGCACGACGCAGCGATCCGAGAGCGTCATCTCGCTGCGGAAGCGCGCGAAATCGGCGAAGCGGAAGGCCACGAGCGCATCGATGACGTCGGGTGGCGCCGCGAGCGGTCCGGCCGTCGCACTGCCGATGCGGACGATCGAGGAGGACTCGCCACCGCGGATCTGCGGGCCGTAGGCCTCGGTCTTGAGAACGTGAAATCCACGTCCTGCACACGCCATGGCGATGAGATCGCCAGCCACGACCGCACCGTCGCCGCCGGAGCCGACGATCGACAAGGTCACTTCCTGGTTGAGAGGAGGTTCGTTCAGCATGGGCGTAGCGTCTCGCATCCATCAAACCGGGGGCGATGAGCCCAGTCACTTCCACGGGTGACAGACATCACCTCACGCCGGCGGCGCGAAGCAGAGCATGTACTGAGACAATGTCTCAGCTAGATCTCGTACCCGAACTCGAATCCGAACTGCCCGGCGCGACGCGGCGGCTGCTCCTCGTCGGACAGCCCAACGTAGGAAAGTCGCTGATCTTCACCCGACTCACCCATCGCTACGCAACGGTTTCCAACTATCCCGGCACGACCGTGGAGATCACCACCGCCCTCGCGGAAGTCGACGGCGTGCTTCGTGAGGTCGTCGATACTCCCGGCACCAACACTCTCGCGCCGCAGTCGTTCGAGGAGCGCGTCACGCGCGACCTGCTTCTGGCGTCGGGCGACGCGGACGTCGTGCAGGTCGGCGACATCGGCAATCTCCGCCGCGCTCTTCTCCTGTCCCTGCAGCTTGCCGAGCACGAGGTGTCTTTCACGCTCTGCCTGAACATGAGCGACGAGCCCGGCGCGCCCGCGATCGCCGTCGACGCACTCGCGGAGCGGATCGGCGTGCCCGTGGTCGCCGTCTCCGCCCTGCGACAGTGGAATCTCGAGAAACTGAAGCGGCACGCCGTCCGTCCGACCCGACCACGCCTCGTGGTGTGTTATCCAGCCGCTGTCGACGAGGCCATCGACAGACTGCGCAAGGACGGCATGTCCCGCGCCGACGCGCTTTCCGCGCTCTGCGGCGGCGACGCGTCACCGGAGATCGCAGGCCAGATCGCGGCCGCGCGACTGGCCGTCGTCGACGAGATCATCAACGAAGTCTCCACGCGCAGCGAGCACGTGCGTGGACGCGACTTCCTCGGCACGCTCACCATGCACCGCATCTGGGGCTGGCCGATCCTCCTCGGTGTCCTCTACGTGGCCTGGCTGTTCGTCGGCAAGCTGGGCGCGGGCACATTCGTCAATTTCTTCGAGAGCACGATCTTCGAGGGATACCTCAATCCCTGGGCAATCCGTCTCGTCGAGTTTCTCGCGCCGGCCAACGCATTCGGCCGCGTCATGCGCGATCTTCTCGTCGGTCCTTACGGCGTCATCACCATGGCACTGACCTACGCGATCGCGATCGTGCTGCCGGTCGTGATTACGTTCTTCACGCTGTTCGGGATTCTCGAAGACTCCGGCTATCTGCCGCGCCTCGCCGTGATGCTGCATCGCACGTTCCGTCGCATGGGTCTGAACGGCAAAGCAGTTTTACCGATGGTCCTGGGCCTCGGATGCGACACGATGGCAACGCTGACGACGCGCGTTCTCGAGACACCGAAAGAGCGCGTCATCGTGACGATCCTGCTCGCGTTGGGCATCCCCTGCTCCGCGCAGCTCGGCGTGATCATGGCCATGCTCGGCCGCCTCGGACTCTCCGCGACGATCATCTGGCTCGGCGTCACCGTGCTGACCATCTTCCTCGTCGGGTTCCTGGCGTCGAAGGTCGTTCCGGGAACGACGGGCGACTTCATCGTCGAGCTGCCGCCGATGCGCGTGCCTCGGCTCTCGAACATTCTCATCAAGGTGCTGGCGCGCACCGAGTGGTATCTCAAGGAAGCGGTTCCCCTCTTCATCCTCGGCACGCTGGTGCTCTACGTCCTCGACGCCACGCACCTCCTGGCCGTTCTGCAGCGCGGGCTTTCGCCGGTGATGGTCGGACTGCTCGGCCTGCCGGCGGAGTCGGCCAGCGCGTTCGTCATCGGCTTCCTTCGCCGCGACTATGGCGCCGCGGGCCTGTACGCGATGCAGCGAGGCGGCGCGCTGACGGGCAATCAGACCGTGATCGCGCTGACCGTCATCACACTCTTCATCCCCTGCATCGCCAACTTCCTGGTCATGGTGCGCGAACGCGGAAAAGGCGTTGCGCTGGCCATTGCGGCCTTCATCATCGTGTACGCGTTCGGTACCGGTGCCCTTCTCAACGCCGCCTTTCAGTTCTTCCATGTGAGACTCGCATGAGCGCGCGTGCGTATGAATGTCCGCTGTGCGGCACGGACTTCACCGGAACCGCCTGCCATTCCTCCTGCCCGATGTCCCACGGCTGCACGATGGTGCGCTGCCCGCATTGCGGGTATGAGTTCGTCGAGAGCGGCAAGTTCACGGACATGCTGCTCCGCTGGATCCGCCGCGGGCCGCCGCAGGTCGCGCCGATCGCCGACAGCATCGTCCCGATCACGCGTCTTCCAGTCGGCGCGTCCGCGGCCGTCGCGTTCATCAAACCGACCAGCGCGGCGCGGGTGAGTCGCCTTGCGTCGTACGGCATCGTTCCCGGCAGCGAAGTCCGCCTCGTGGCCACTCGACCCACGGTGGTCGTTTCGTGCGGCACCTCGTCCGTCGCGCTGGAAACGGAAGTGGGGCAGGAGATCTACGTGAAGGCGTAGGATATTCGGATGCAGGCACCCGACGCCACGACGAAGGGAACGATTCTTCGCAGCCTGGTGAAGTTCGTCAAAAAGGACCTCTCGCCCGAGCAGCGCGCGCGCGCCCTTGCCGAGCTCCCTGCCGCAGACCGCGAGCTCATCGAGCGCGACTCGATTCTCGCCACCCAGAAAGTGTCCGAGTTCACGCTGAACCGCCTGACGGCGGCCGCGGCCCGTGCAAAGGGCGAGTCGGTGGATTCCTTCGGCCGCCGCGCCGGCCGCGCCGAGCTTGCAGATGCGGTTGGCATCTATCGATTTCTCACGATCGTTCTCACCCCGACCGCGCTTCTCAGAAAAGCGTCGACGCTCTGGACCACG
>DATLBM010000168.1:0-9785 GCA_035526885.1 Thermoanaerobaculia bacterium
ACCGTCTCCTTCACCGCCGGACCGCCGCAGGTCTCCGTGCGCGGCGTCTCCGTGTTCGAAGGCAACGGCGAGAAGAGCGTGGCCGTGCTGGTCGAGCTTTCCTCGACGACCGCGGACGCGGTCACCGTGTCGTACGCCACCGAAGACGCGACCGCGAATGCCGGCAGCGACTATCGCGCCGCCAGCGGGACACTCACCTTCGCACCGGGCGAGATCACGAAGACCATCAACATCGTCATCAGCGGCGACACCAGAGTGGAAGACGACGAGTCGCTCCTCGTGCGGCTCTCCTCGCCCGTCAACGCCATCCTCGGCAGCGCCACCGCGAGTGTGAAGCTGGTCAACGACGACCTCTCGTATCGCGCGCAGTACGGCCTCGTTTACGCGGCGCCGATGACGCTCGATCTCTACACGCCCACCGAAGGGACGGGCCCGTTCCCGCTCATCGTCTTCGTGCCGGGAACGATCGCGTACGACGCGAGCGATCCCGCGCCCGCCGCGCTGCGCGAGACCAGCCGCGGCTACGCGGTGGCGGTGGTGCGCTATCGCACGCCGAACGCGGCGCGCTTCCCGGCGCAGCTCGACGACCTCCGCGCCGCCGTTCGCTGGCTGCGCACCAGCGCACTCTCGCTGAACATCGAGACGACGCGCATCGCCGCGTGGGGCAACGGAGCCGGCGCGCATCTGGCCTCGCTTCTCGGCACCGCGAACGACGCCGGCGCGGGCGGCTCCGTATCAGGGGACGTGCAAAGCGTGATTGCCTGGGGCGGCGCCTCCGATTTGATGCAGCTGCAGTCCGACGCCGCGGCGCAGGGCTGCGGCGCGATGTTCGACGACCGCAACTCCGCGCAGTCGCAACTCATCGGCTGTGCGCTGCCCGCATGCACGCAGAGCGCAATCGCCGCCAGTCCGCTGTCGCACGTCACGTCCGGCGACGCGGCGTTCCTTCTTCTGCACACGCGCAACGACTGCACCGTTCCGCTCGCGCAGACCACACGCCTCCACGACGCGCTGCGCGCCGCGGGCGTGCGCGCGACGATGAAGCTCGTCGACGACGCGGCGCACGGCCTGGCCGACGCGGATGCATTCCTCGACGCGCAGCTCCAGCCGCGCACCTCCCGACGCCGGGCAGCCAATCCATGATCCGCAAGTCTCTTCTTCTGCTCGCACTCTGGGCGGTCCCTGCGGCCGCCCAGAGTCTCGATCGCCCGAACCGCGTCTCCGCGTTCCTCAGCAACATCGCCGGCGGCGCGAGCGAGGACGGCGGCGGCTTTTTCAATGCCGGATTCGGCCTCGCGTACGAACGCCGCTTCACGCGCACGTGGTCCGCGGAATTCGCGGCCACGATGCAGCATCAGGCCAACGCCGACACCTATCCGTTCGACGCCGCGCTCCGCTACACCTTCCCGAACGTGCACACGCGCTGGCGCCCGTACGCCGGCGCGGGCGTGCGCTACGTCGCTGCGCCGGGACCGGAGCCGCGCGGCGAGATCTACGACAACCAGATCGCGCCCGAGCTCGTGATCGGCGTCGACTACAACGCCGCCGAATCGTGGTCGCTCCGCGCCGACGCCAAGCACACCCTCGGCAACACGTACGCCTACGACGATCCCTTCAAGCTTTCCCTCGGGATCGGCTGGCGTTTCTAGGTCAGCAGATCCGCGAGTCCGCGCAGATCGCGCACTTCGTACGTCGGCTTCACGCCGCCGGTTTCATTGCGGCGATTCACCCACGCGTTGTCGATGCCGAGGCGGGTGGCGGGGGCGATGTCGTGAAAGTTGGATTGGGCGGCGTGCAGCCATCGCGCGCTGCCGATCTTCGCCCGCGCCGTTTCGAAATGCGCCAGTCCCGGCTTGTACGAGCGCACCTGTTGCGCGGTCACGAGCAGATCGAGGTCGACCGTGAAATGGCGGCGCGTCTCGGCGAGCAGATCGTCGTCCACATTCGAGAGGATGCCCAGCTTGTAACCGGCATCCCGAAGTCGCTCCAGAGCGGCGTTCGTATCGGGAAACGGCTGCCAGTGCGGCAGCGACTCGGCGAGAAACGCGCCGTCGCGATTGGCGATGCGCGCCGCCGTCTCGGTCAGCACCTCGCGATACGGGCGATAGCGCTCCTGCTCGACGAGCGGCTCGATGCGCGCGTATTCGCGCAGCAGCGCTTCGCGCGGGAGGTCGACGCCGGCGTTGCGAAAGGCATCGGCGATGCCGCTTTCCCAGTCGATCAGCGTTCCGTAGCAGTCGAAGGTGATGCAGTCGTACCGGCGATGCACGCGTGAGTGTTATCACAAAGCAATTTCGCCGGTCGTGTAAGCTGTCCGTTCCTCGCATGCACGAAGCAGCGCGCAATCTCCGCACGGCGGAACGGTTTCTCCTCGCTCCACCGCTCTCGGCGACGTTCGCCGGCGCGGCCGTGGCCGTGTGCGACATCTCCGCGACCGGGGCGCGCTTTCGCTGCGAGCGTCAGCTGGAGCATGGAGCGAAGTCGCTGCTGAAGATTGCGGTCGACGGACGCATGTCCCCGGTCACGCTGGAGGCGGTGATCATCTGGACGCAGCCCGATCCGATGTTCGCCGGCAAGTTCCTGGCCGGGGCACGCACCTTCGGTCCGGCGGAAGTGCTGCAGTCTCTCCTCGTGCAGTTGCAGACCTCGCAGCGCACGAATCGCATCGAAGAGCTGCGCTCGACGGAGCGTTTCTTCATCGCCCCCGCGCTCTCCGCACACTACGGCGGCGCGTCGGTGCACATCGAAGACCTGTCCGCGCGCGGCGCGCGGATCCAGACGTCGAACGAGCCGCAGCGCGGCACCGTCGGACTGCTGACGTTCAGCGTTCCGGAGTCGACCATCGAAGTGGCCGTGCCGGGACAGGTGGTCTGGACGTCGCTCAAGGCGATCACCGGCGCCGCGCGCCGCGTCTACCGCGCCGGGATTCTGATTCCGGAGAAGGCGGAGCTGATGCGCCTGGCCATCGCGCGGCTCTGCGAGCTGAATCGCGCCGCGCTGGACACGCACTCCCTGCGTTTGAAGCTCAAGATCCTGCGCGCGCGCGCGCGGCAGCTCGCGCCGAAGTATCCGGAGGTGGAGGCGGCGGGCATTCCGGCCGAGCAGTACCTGCTGATCCAGGGCGTGCGCGAGGAGCTCAGGCAGAATCCGGAGGAGGCCATGCATTGGTACCGGCGGGCCCGGATGATCATCAATGATCCCGCCACGCGCGACGCCGCGCCGCCCATCGCCAGCCATCCCGACGCGCTCGCGGTGTGGGAGTACCTCGATCGTTCGGTCGATCCGTCGATCGTCGGACGCGCGTTCGAGCTCGCCTAGAGCGAGAGGATGACGATCAGCGCCACGACCATCAGCGTCACGGCCGCGGTCAGCCAATAGAGAAATCCGATGGCGAAGCCTTTCGCGAACGTGATCGCGCGCGAACCCCCGAACACGCGCCGCAGCGCGATGAAGTGATACGGCACGGTCACCAGGATCAACGGCGCCGCCATCGCCCTCGTCAATGCCAGTCGCGACACCAGCACGTAAACCGACATCACGAAAAACACGAACGCGTGAAAGTGCACGGCGTAGTACAGGTGCGGGACGTAGAAGCGCTGCTGCTTCCGGTAGAACGCCCACGTCAGCAGCGCGAAGATGGGCATCAGCACGAACATGGCCTTGGGGACGTTGTGCAGGACCTCTTCGCTGGTGTGCTGCCCTTCGCGCTGTGCCTTCTGCAGCCCGGTCATGAGCCGCCGCTCGAACTCGTTCTTCGCGTGCAGATTCGGCGTCCCCTGCACTTTCACGATCTGATCGCCGGGCCGGTGCGGAAGGATGGCCGCGAGCGTGAAGAAGATCAGCGAGAAGGTGAGATACAGCCGCACCGGCGAGATGTACCGCGCCCGCCGCCCCGCCAGAAACTCGCGCGTCAGTTCCCCGGGCCGGATGATCAACAACCTGACCGTCTTCAGGACCTTGCCGTCGAGATGCAGAAACTCGTGCGTCGCGTCGTGCGCGAAGTCATGCATCCCGAGATGCAGCGACACCGCCTTCTGCCCGCACGCATGGCAATAGTCGCCTTGCAACGCGACGCCGCAATTGAGGCAGTTCGGCTCCGCCTCACCGTGGCTCACGCCCCGAGGACCTCGAAGTTCATCGCGCGAGCTGCGCGCGCGAGCTGCGCGTCGTGGGTGGCGAAGAGGAGGGGGCGTTCGGCGGGTGGTTGGGCGGCGCGGTAGAGGAGTGCCGAAGCGAGGTGGATGGCGTCGAGCGCGGCGACGACGACGGGAAACGCCTGCGAAGCTTCGACGAGCACGTCATCATCGAGCTTGAGGAAGTCGATGCGGCTGAAAACGTCGTTGATCTCCGCGCGTTTCGTGTTGGTTGTTTCGAGTGACGCTCCGAGGAGTGCGTTCCGATCCAGAGTGCGTGCTGCCTCGACGCGCGTGAGAGTGCTCGTGATGCCGAGGGTGATGCGACCCCACTCCCTGAGCGAATTCGGCTCGCCGAGCACAATGCGCAAAACGACCGACGAGTCGAGGTAGACGATCACGGCCGATACTTCTTACCCGAGCGCTCGCGATCACGTTCGGCGATGAGCCATTCGACCGCGGTGCTGCCTTCGAGTGGCTCGCCCGGCTTGAAGTCCTGAAGACGCAACGATGGGTCATGAGGAATGACCGTCACCTTCCGCCTGGCCGTCGGCTCGATCGTCGCGATCGTAGTGGCGCCATCGACCACGCTCAGACTCTCGCCATTGCGGACGTCATCGAGCCGCTCCCGAAGGTGCTCTTCCAATTCCTCCACCGTCACGACCTTGCTCATCCCTTCACTTTCCCTCGGTCCGCCTCTGCTGTCAACGCGAGGACGTTTCGCTGCATCCCCGACAGTCTGGCGCGTTTGATGGGGCTTTTGCGGAACAGCGCGGAGAAGTCGGATTGCGTGTAGCGGAGGAGATCCGTGACCGGGGTGGCGCGGTATTCGTCGCGCGGCGCGAAGGACGGGTGGGTGGGGAGGGGCGCGCGATTCCAGGGACAGGCTTCCTGGCAGAGGTCGCAGCCGAAGGCGTTGTTGGCGATCCCGATGTCGATCGGTGAGCGCGATTCGATGGTCGCGTGGCTGATGCAGCGCGAGGAGTCGAGCGTGCGATCGGGGAGGATGGCGTTCGTGGGACACGCGTCGAGGCACGACGTGCACGCGCCGCAGCGGTCCGCGACCGTGGCCGCGGAGAGGTCGTTTTCCAGAGCGGTGACGAGCGTGCCGATGAAAAAGTACGAGCCGTCCTGTTCGTGAATGAGCATGCCGTTCCTGCCGATCCAGCCCAGTCCCGCCTGCGCCGCGTACGCGCGATCCGAGAGCGGACCGGTGTCGACGTAGCGCCACGTCTTCACGCCCGGCAGCGCGGCCTCGAACGCGCGGAGGATGCCATCGAGCACGTCGTGATAGTCGTCGCCCAGCGCGTAGCGCGAGACGTGATGACTCAAAGCGCCGGGCGGAGCGTGCGGCCGCTCCGAGGAGTAGGGAACGAGAATGGAGATGACCGAGCGCGCCCAAGGGAAACGGGCCGAAGGCGAGGCGCGCACGGCGGCGTTTTTCGCGAGGTACGCCATCGATGCGTGACCTCCGCGGGCGATCCATTCCGCGAACATCGCCGCGTGCTCATCCTCCAGATCGGAAGCGCCGACGTGTGCCACTCCCTCGGCGCGCGCAACGCGCTCCAGCTCGGGCCAGACCTCGGAGAGTTTATGAAGAGTCATCGCGTCGGAGCGTGAACGTCGCCAGCTCCGGCTTGCACAGAATGCGCAGCGGAGGAATGGCGCCGATGCCGCGGCTGACGTACATCAACACGCTCCCCTGGCGATGAAATCCGGCCGCGTAGCGCCCCTCGTGTTTCGACGGCACGACAATCGATCCGAAGAACGGCAGGCGGATCTGGCCGCCGTGCGTGTGCCCGCAGAGCAGCAGATCGACGCGGCGGTTCTCGAGGTGCTCGACCATGTCCGGATGATGGGTCAGGCCGATGCATGGCTTCTTCGCGTTGAGGAAGGCCGCGTCGATGTCCGGCTTCCCCCGATAGAGCTCATCGATCCCGACCACCGAGATCGCATCCTCGCCGCGGCGCACCATCACGTTGCGATTGACGATGAAGCGCACGCCGCGCGCGGTCATCGCCGCGACGACGCCGTCCGCATCCGCCCAGTAATCGTGATTGCCGAGAACCGCGTAGACGCCATCGCGCGCCGCGAGATCGGTGAGCAGAAGCTCGGCCATCAAAGCGATGTGGCGCTCGAACGTGACGAAGTCGCCCCCCAGGAGGACGAGGTCGGGATCGAAGCGATTGGATTGCGCGACCACTTCGCGAAAAAACGCGCGGCGATGAAACGACGCCACGTGCGTATCCGTGAGAAAGGCGATGCGATAGCCGTCGAATGACGGAGGCAGATCGCGCACGAAGATGTCGTGCCGCGTGATCTCGAGATCGTACAGATCGTTGTGCGCGCCGAGCTTGCGCAGCGATGCAAACGGGATGTGCGCCTTTCGCAGCTTGATGACTTCGGGTGCATGCGTACGCGTGCCCGCCATCGGCACTTCGCCGCGCATGAGGATGAGGAAGCGCTCCGTGATCCAGTACGCGCCGATCCCCGAGGCGATGAACAGCCAGGCGGCGCCGACCGGCGCCAATAGCAGCGATCCGCGCTCGACGATGCGGTTGTCGGCGAGGCCGGCGATCCATCCGTGCAGCGGCCAGAAGAGCAGCGTCAGCGCCAGCAGCAGCGGCGGCACCGCGTACATCAGAAAGTGATACGGCGACTTTTCCTGGCGATGATTGCCGAACACGATCCGGTTCATGACGAAGAGGAACACGCGCGCGTCGCCGAGCAGCGCGAAGAAGAGGAGAGAGAAGAAGAGCGGCCGCAGCATCAGAGACGGTCCAGCACGAACTGGATCATCGTCTCGGGAACACGAATCGTGCCGAGGGTCTCCGTCGTCTTCACGCTGCCGTGATCGTCGGAGCCGCCGGTGGTGAACTTGCCACGGAAGCGCGCCACGCTGGCGTAGCGATGGCGGTGGTTCTCGTCGACTTGCGGGTGGAGCACTTCCACCGCGTCGATGCCTTCGTCGAGGAGCAGGGGGACCAGGCGGTTGTGATCGGGGTAGAGCGTCGGGTGTGCGATGGACGTCACACCGCCTGCGTCGCGAATGAGCGCCACCGCCTCGCGCACGGCGAAGCGCTCCTTGTCGATGTAACCCGGCTTTCCGGGACCGAGGTATTTGTCGAAGGCTTCCTGAACGGAGGCGACGTGGCCGGCTTCGACGAGTGCGCGCGCGACGTGCGGACGTCCCATCGAGCCGCCGGCCGCGAGCTGGTCGACGCGCTCGGCGCTGATGTCGATGCCCAGGGAGCGGAGACGGTCGACGATGGCGTGGCCGCGATGCTCGCGCGTTTCGCGGAAGCGCTGCAGGCGCCCGGCGATGCGATCGTCGTGCGCATCGAAAGCGTACGCGAGCACGTGCACGTCGACGCCTTCGTAGATGCACGACAGCTCGATGCCGGGGATGAGCGCGACGCCGCGCTCGGTCGCGTATTGAAAGATCTCGAAGTACGCGGCCAGGTTGTCGTGATCGCTGATGGAGAGGATGGTGAGCCCGCTCGCGAGGGCCACGTCGATGACTTCCTTCGGCGAGCGGGTCCCGTCCGAGTGGTAGGTATGGGTGTGGAGGTCGGCGAACCTCGTCAAATGGCCTTGGCCGCTTTCTTGAGCGTCTTCGAAGCGCTCGTGAGCGCGTCCTTGGCCGTGGCGCGGGCGCTCTTCTTGATCGCCTTGATCTTCGGCGCGGCCGCTTTGGCGACCTTCTTCTTCATGTCCGCCGCTTTGTCGGCGACGTCCTCGGCCGCGCTCTTCGCTTTCTTGATCGCGATCTTCGTCACTTTATCGGCCGTCTTCTTGAGGGCCTTCGTCTTCAATGCCATCCAGGGCCTCCTTGGCCCGACAGTTTACGCTGTCGGAACCTCGGTCGGTGCGAGCGAATCGACGACGCGCTGGCAGCGATCGCACAATCCGCCCTCGTCCGCGACCTCTTCGCGGAATTGCCAGCACCGTCCGCACTTTCGTCCGCGCGCGGGAGTCCACGAGATTCCGACGGGACCGAAGCCCTCGATGTCGACGGTTTCGCCGCCGCCGTCCGAAACGACGTCGACGTGCGACACGATGAAGAGCTTGGCCAGATCGATCGCCGTCTCGACGTTGCCGTGCAGCGTGACGTCGGCCGCGAGCGACTGGCCGATCTGCTTCGCGGCGCGCGCTTTCTCCAGCACGGGCAACACCGCGTCCCGCAGGCGCAGCACGCGCGCCCATTCGTCGGCTTCGGCGGCGGTGAGTGTCGTTTCCAGCTTCGGGATCTCGGCCAGATGCACCGACGCTTCCTTCTCGCCGGGCATGGCCTCGTAGATCTCGTCGGCGGTGAAGGTGAGGATCGGCGCGATGACGGTGGCCAGTCCGCGCAGCACTTCGTACACCGCCGTCTGCGCGCTGCGGCGCTCGGGCGAGGACGGCGCCTCGCAGTACATCGTGTCCTTCGACGCATCGAGATAGATCTGCGACAGGTCGACCGTGCAGAGCTCGAGCATGCGGTGGTAGACGACGTGAAACTCGTAGCTCGCATACGCGTCGCGGCAGCGCTTCACCGCGCGCGTGGCGCGATCGAGGATCCAGCGATCGAGCGGTCTCAGTTGATCGAGCGGAACGGCGTCCCTGGCCGGATCGAAGTCGTACAGATTCGACAGAAGGAACCGCGCCGTGTTCCGGATCTTCCGGTAAGCCTCGGACGTCCGCTCCAGGATCTGCGGGCCGAAGGGGATGTCCGTCGTGTAGTCGCTGACGGCGACCCACAAGCGCAGGATGTCAGCGCCGCTCTGCTTGATCACGTCCTGCGGCGAGAGCGCGTTGCCCTGCGACTTCGACATCTTGTCGCCCGCTTCGTTGAGGATGAAGCCGCACGTGACGACCTCGCGATACGGCGCGCCGCCTTCGATGGCGGTGCCGACGAGCAGCGAGGAGTGGAACCAGCCGCGATGCTGGTCGTGCCCTTCGAGATACACGTCGGTCGGCCAGTCGAGCTCCTGGCGCCGCTTCAGCACCGCCACGTGCGAACAGCCGGAGTCGAACCAGACGTCGAGGATGTCGGTCTCGCGCCGGAATTCGCTGCTGCCGCAGGAGCACGGCTTGTCGTAGAAATCGGTGATCGGGCGCTCGTACCAGGCGTCGGCCCCTTCCTCGCGGAAGATCCGGGAGACGTTCGCGAACAGCTCCGGCGACGTCACCGTCTCATTGCATTTCTCGCAATAGAGGACGGTGATCGGCACGCCCCACAGACGCTGGCGGGAGATGACCCAGTCGGGGCGGTTCTCGATCATGCCGTAGATGCGGTCGCGGCCCCAGGCCGGCACCCACTTCACCTTGTCGATCTCTTCGAGCGCGCGCTCCCGCAGGCCGTTCTTCTCCATGGAGATGAACCACTGCTCGGTGCCGCGGAAGATGATCGGGTTCTTGCAGCGCCAGCAGTGCGGGTAGGAGTGAGTGATGCTCTCGCCGAGGAGCAGCGCGCCGCTCTGGCGGAGGTGCTCGACGATCAGCGGGTTGGCCTTGAAAACGTGCAGGCCGGCCCAGTTGGGGACGTCCGGCGTGAATTCGCCGCGGTGATTGACCGGCGTGTAGATCTCGAGTCCGTAGCGGCGGCCGGTCGCGAAGTCGTCCGCACCGTGGCCAGGCGCGGTGTGCACGAGGCCCGTACCCGCTTCGAGC
>DATLBM010000169.1:0-12683 GCA_035526885.1 Thermoanaerobaculia bacterium
GCCCCTGGACGGGCTGAAGCCCATCCTACGTTTGGCTCAGCTTCATCAGGATCACGGCGCGATCGATCTCTCGCGCGCACCACTGCAGCTTCTCTTCGATCTTTTCCGGAACGCCGTCCGCGTCGATGCGCCGGAATCCCGTCGACGCGTAGAACGCCTCCAGGTCCGCGAACGGGATGCAGTACACGTCGCGCCCGGCGGCGCGGCGCTTCAGCTCTTCCACGATGGCGCGCGCGATGCCGGCGCCGCGGAAGGCGTCGAGGACGTACATGCCTCCCAGCTCGCACGCATGGTCGCCCGCGGCGACGAGGCGGCCGATGCCGGCGCGCACGCCGTCGAGCTCGGCGATCACGACTTCGTCGCGCGCGTTCGACGGGATGAAGCCCGCCCTCGCGTACTGTTCATTGATCCAGCCGGTCTCCTCCGGCTTCGCGGTTCGCAGCACCAGCACGCATCCATTATGAAACGGGCCGCAATCCTCGCCGTCTGCCTGCTCGCGCTGCCTCTCGGGGCTCGCGTGCGCGCCGTGCGTTCGGCGACGGATGCGCGCGCGGATTGGCTGCGTGCGCACGCGACCGCCGTCGACGCCTTCGATCCCGGCGACGCCACCGTCGTCGCCCTCGGCGACATCACGCACGCAACGCACGAGGTGTACGCGGCCAGGCAGGTGCTCATCCCGCGGCTCGTCGCGCGCGGCTTTCGCGTGCTCGCGTTCGAGGCGCCGTACACCGAGTACAAGGCTCTCGACGACTACGTGCTGCACGGCACGGGCGATCCCGCGGCCGCGCTGAATCAGCCGCTGTACTGGTTCTGGGACACGAATGAGATCCTGGCCATCGTCGAGTGGGCGCGCGCGGAGAACGCGGCCGGACTGACGCCACCGATCCGCATCGAAGGCATCGATCCCACTTCGCCGCGCGTCACGGCTGCGGAAGTGGTCGCATATCTGAAGCGCGCCGATCCCGCGTTCGCAACGCAGGCGGAGTCGATCTATCACTGCATCCGCGCGCCGTACGGCGGCGCGGAGTGGTGCCGCAGCGACATCGTCGCCATTCGCTCTTCGATGCTCACCCATCGCGACGCCTACGTCGCAGCGTCGTCGCTCGAAGAGTTCGAGGAGATGCTCCACGCCGCCCGCATCGTCGAACAGGGCGAGCGCGTCCTGGCCCTCGGCTACAACGAACGCGACGAGCCGATGGCGGAGAACATCCTCCGCCGCGTCGATCGCGGCGAGAAGGTGATCGTCATCGGACACAATGAGCACTGGGGACGCACGCCGTACGTGCTCGATGATCCGTCGCTGCTCATTCGCAGCGCCGGGTCGTTTCTGGGCACCGCGCTCGGCTCACGGTATTACGCGCTCGGATCCCTTGCTTTGGAGGGGACGTTCCTCGCCGTCGAGTACACGCCCGGCGTTCGCAGCGGCGAGATTCGCGCGCAGACGATGACCGCGCCGTCCTCCGATGACTTCGCGTTGATGTTCACGCAGCCGGCGATCTATTCGCTGCGCGGCGAACTGCCGCCATGGCTCGCGGGCACGCACCGCCTGCGCTTCGCGGGATCGACGGTTCCCTCGCACGATCGCGCCACGCTCGACGTTCCGGCCGACCTCGGACAGAAGTTTGATGGAGTGCTGTTCGTGCGCACGTCGTCGCCGACGCAGTTGCGGCACTGGCCGCGGTTTTAGCCATTCGCCTGTAGTTCGATCAAAATCTCGTCGATCGCATCCGCCGCGCGATCGGTCGGCAGCACGCAGGTGCCCGCGCCGCGATGCCCGCCGCCGCCGTAGCGCGACATCAGGTCTCCCACCGACGTGTTGCACGTGCGATTGAAGATGCTGTGTCCCACCGCGGCCACCACCGTGTCCGCGCGCGGACCCCAGTGCACGCGCAGCGACACGTTCGCCTCGGGGAACAGCGAGTACACGAGGAAGCGGTTGCCGGCCGGTAAGCGATCGAGCTCGCGCAGGTCCGTGACCACGACGTTGCTGAGCTGAAAGCTGTTGCGCGCGAGCAGGTTCTTGAACTGCGCCTGCTCGCCGCGGATGCGCTCCACGCGCTCGGCCACTTCGGGCTGGCGCAGCACTTCGGCGATGGACATCGTCTTCAGCCACTCCACGAGCCTGCGGAAGTAATCGTCGAACGATCCCAGGCCGGTGCGGGAGTCGAGGGTGAATCCGAGGAGGATGAAGTCGCGGGGATTCTCGACGTCGTCGGGAGTGAGGAGCGCGGCGTCGAGGCGGTCCGTCTCGTCGACCAATCGTTCCAGGCGGAGGAGCTGGGCGTCGTCGGGGTGGCGCTCGAGGTAGTACTCGTACACGAGCCGCGCGGCCGATGCCGCCACACGATAACGGCCCTTGAACTCCGCCGGAGGCTTTTCGTTGCTGTCCGTGAGGAGCTTGTGGTCGAACCACATCCCGCAACGCGAGTCGTACGGCAGGTTGACGATGATGTCGTCGCGACCGATGTCCACGCGCTTATCGGTGATGTCCTGGGCCTCGACGAGCAACAGCTCGCCGACCGGTTCTTTCATCGTGATGATGACGGCGCTGGTGAGCCCGTCGAGATCACCACGCGTGACCAGACGCATCGCAACCTCCAAAGGAGGCGTCAGTTTTACCTCCGGCGCGGCAGCGGACGCAACCTCAGCGGGGCCGGGCCTCGTGTCATCCTGAGCCGCCGAAGCGCAGCGGAGGACGGTCGAAGGACCTTCCCACGGTGCCACGGAGCAGTGGAAGGTCCTTCGACTCCGCTGCGCTCCGCTCAGGATGACACAGCGGACGACACACGGTCACGGCGTCATGATCCGAATGATCTGCGAGCGCGACTTCGTCACGTCCGCCATGTCGCGCAGGCGCACGTCGAAGCCCTGCAGCTTGCGCGCATCCATGGACATCGCCGCCGTGTCCATCGCGTCCATGGCGCCGAGGTCGGAGATGAACGTCCAGACCATGTGCGTCCAGGGGGCGCTGGTGGGAATGGCCTGCGTCGAGAAGCCCCACGGACCGACTCGCGACTTCACGCCGTCCGCCGCGTAGACCGGCTTCGCCCATTCGTTGAAGAGCGCCACCGCGTCGGCATTGCGGCCCGGATGGACGGTGTACGTGTCCACCACGATGTACTTCGCGTTCTGGAGCGGCGGCGTATCCGACTGCACGAGATGACGCAGGATGACGTCGCGCACCGAGCCCTCGCGGATCGATGATCCGAGGCGCATCATCTTCTGCATGTCCGCCGGCGTGGCGTTGCGGTCCATCGACTCGATGGCCTGGCCGATCGCCTCCGCGCCGTTCCAGTCCGGCAGCGCCACCCAGACCAGGTTCGTGGCCGGGTCTTCGTCCGCGGTGATGGGAAAACCCGCTCCCCATCCGAGGATTTTCTTGTCCGCGATGAGCCGCTCCATCATCGGCTTCGTGTAGTCGCGGAGGTACTGCGCGAAGTCCGCTTCGCGGCCGCGCTCCACGACGTAGGAGCGGACCCACGTGAGCTTGGCCTGCGGCACCTGACCGAATGCAGAGACAGAAAACAGGAGTACCAGGGCACCCAACAAAATTTTTCGCATGCCTCAGTTACGAGCGTTACAAACATTCGGATTTGCGGGTAAGCAGGAGATGGGTGGTCCGGTCCAATCGCCAACTGAAACGAAGGAGCCCTCGGATGAAGCGACTACTCCTGGTCCTCGTGCTCTTGCTGTCTTTCCCGCTCGCGGCGCAGCGCCGCCGGGCCACGGATCCGGCGCCGCAACCGCCGCCGCCTCCCACCACACCTCCGCCCATCACACCGCCCCCGCCGCCCACCACGCCGCCGCAAGCGGGACAGACCGGCGCGCCGCTCGCGAATCTGTCGCAAGCGTCGCTCGCGCTCTTCAATGCGGGACGACAGGAATTCGCGTCGGTCGAAACCGTCGATGACGGACTCGGTCCCGTCTTCAACGGCCGCTCGTGCGGCGAATGCCACGGCGTGCCCGCGCTGGGCGGCGGCAGCAATCGCAGCGTCACGCGCATCGGCGCGATCGTGAACGGTGCGTACGATCAACTCGCGAACCTCGGCGGCTCGCTGCTGCAGGTCAACGGCATCGGTCCGCAGGAAGGCGTGCAGCATCGCTTCCGCGGCGAGGTCGTGCCGCAGTCCGCGACCATCGTCGCGCGCCGGCGATCGACGCCGCTCTTCGGCCTCGGGCTCGTCGACGCCACCGACGACACGACGTTCGTCGCGCTCGCGCAGTTTCAGGCCGCGCGCAACGACGGCACCGCCGGACGCGTCGCGCTCGTCGAGAACATCATCGCGGGCATGAAGACCGTCGGGAAGTTCGGCTGGAAGGCGCAGGTGCCGACGCTCGAACAGTTCTCCGGCGACGCGTATCTCAACGAGATGGGCATCACCAACCCGCTCTTCCCGAATGAAAACTGCCCGCAGGGCAACTGCGCGGAGCTGCAGTTCAATCCGCGGCCGGGACTCAACGACGGCGGCGAAGACGTCGCCGCCATCGCGAACTTCATGCGCTTCCTCGGCGCGCCGTCGCGCGGCGCGATCACGAGCGACGTCACCGCCGGCGAGGCCGTGTTCTCACGCATCGGCTGCGATTCGTGTCATCAACCGCTCCTGCAGACCGCGGCCAACGCCAATCCCGCGCTCGATCACGTGACGTACGCGCCGTACTCCGATTTCCTGCTGCACGACATGGGCTCCCTCGGCGACGGCATCGTGCAGGGCGACGCCGGCGCGCGCGAGCTGCGCACCGCGCCGCTGTGGGGTTTGCGCTTCGTCAATCTCTACCTGCACGACGGCCGCGCGAACACGATGGAAGCCGCGATCACCGCGCACGATGGCCAGGGCCGCGCCGCGCGCGATCGCTTCACCGCCCTCAATCCGGCGGATCGCATTCGATTGCTGGCGTTCCTGCGGTCGTTGTGAGTTTCTCTAATTGCTCCTTTAAAGTTATTCAGACTTCTGCGATCATGCGCGCATCATGAAACGACCGGCACTGGTCCTCGTGCTCTGCGCGCTCACCCTCGCCACGTCCGTCGAAGCGCAGCGCCGCCGCGCGGTGAATCCTCCCACGCCCGTTCCCCCGCCGCCGGTCGTGAACACGCAGTTCGGCGGCGCGTTGCCGGGTCTCTCGGCGGAGAACATCGCGCTGTTCAACAACGGCCGGCGCGCGTTCGTCGACGGGCGCATTGCCGAGACGGGCCTCGGCCCCGTCTACAACGGCCGCGCGTGTCTGGAGTGCCACGGCATTCCCGCGGGCGGCGGCGGCAGCGGGCGTACCGTCTATCGCATCGCCTCGGAGGTCGACGGCGTCTACGACGACCTGAAGAACCTCGGCGGCTCGATGTTGCAGAGCAGCGGCATCGGCATGCCCGGCGGACCGGATCACCGGTTCTTCGGCGAGCGCATTCCGGAGTCCGCGAACATCGTCGCAAAACGCCGCGCGCAGCCGCTCTTCGGACTGGGACTGGTCGACGCCACCGACGACGCGACGTTCATCGCCCTGGCCGCGGCACAGGCAGCGCGCAACGACGGCACGGCCGGACGCGTGGCGCTGGTGCAGAACATCATCGCGGGCATGAAGACGGTCGGCAAATTCGGCTGGAAGGCGCAGATCGCGACGCTGCAGCAGTTCGCCGCCGACGCCTACCTCAACGAGATGGGCATCACCAATCCGATGTTCCCCGCTGAGAACTGCCCCTCCGGCAATTGCGACGAGTTGAAGTTCAATCCGCAGCCCGTGCTCAACGACGACGGCACGAACACGAACGCCCTCGCGGACTTCATGCGTTTCCTCGGCGCGCCGCCGCGCGGTCTCGTCTCCGCCGACTCCGCCGCCGGCGAGGCCGTATTCTCACGCATCGGCTGCGACTCCTGTCACGTACCGAGTCTGCAAACGGCCGCGAATGCGAACCCCGCGCTGAACCGCGTCACGTATCAGCCGTACTCGGACTTTCTACTGCACGACATGGGAGCGCTCGGCGACCGCATCGTGCAGGACGACGCCGGCCCGCGCGAGATGCGCACCCCGCCGCTGTGGGGTCTCCGCGGAACCGGGCGCTTCCTTCACGACGGCCGCGCCTCCACGATGGAAGCCGCCATCGAAGCGCACGACGGCCAGGGCCTGGGCGCCGCCACGCGCTTCAAGGCGCTCAACGCCACCGAGCGCGCTCAACTGATTGCATTCTTACGGTCTCTATAGGTCCTATCAGTCCTCTACGTCCTATCAGTCCTATTTGCTCTCCTTGAGCGTCGCGGTTCGGTTGAACACGAGCCGCGACGCCGAGGAGTCGCGGTCCACGCAGAAATACCCGAGCCGCTCGAACTGAAAGCTTGCCAGCGGCGCGGCGCCCGCCAACGAAGGCTCCAGCTTCGCGTTCGCCACCACCTCCAGCGACTGCGGATTGAGGTGCGCGAGAAAATCGCCGCCCTCCTCCGGATCTTCCGCGTTGAACAGGCGGTCGTAGAGCCGCACTTCGCAATCGATGGCGTGCTCCGCGGAGACCCAGTGCAGCGTCGCTTTCGGACGGCGTCCGTCCGGCGCGTCGCCGCCGCGCGTCGCGGGATCGTACGTCGCGCGCAGCTCGACGACGTTGCCGTCCGCGTCCTTGATCACGTCCGTGCAGGTGATGAAGTACGCCGACCGCAGGCGCACTTCGCGTCCCGGCGCGAGGCGGAAGAACTTCTTCGGCGGCTCTTCCATGAAGTCGTCGCGCTCGATGTAGATCGTCTTTCCGAACGGCACCCGCCGCGTCCCCATCGACGCATCCTCGGGATTGTTCGGCGTCTCGAACTCTTCGCTTTCCTCTTCGTAATTCGTGATGACCACTTTCAGCGGACGCAGGACGCCCATCACGCGCGGCGCGGTCCTGTTCAGATCCTCGCGCAAGCAGAACTCGAGCAGGCCGACGTCGATGACGTTCTCGCGCCGCGCCACGCCCACGCGCTCCGCGAAGTTGCGGATGGCCGCGGGCGTGTAGCCGCGGCGGCGATACGCGGCGATGGTGGGCATGCGCGGATCGTCCCAGCCGCTGACGATGCCGTCCTGCACGAGCTTGAGCAGCTTGCGCTTCGACATCACCGTGTAATTGAGGTTGAGGCGCGCGAACTCGATCTGCCGCGGCTTCGAGGGCACGGGCAGCGTGTCGATCAGCCAGTCGTACAGCGGGCGGTGGTCCTCGAACTCCAGCGTGCACAGCGAGTGCGTGACGTGCTCGATGGCGTCCGAGGGCGGATGCGCGAAGTCGTACATCGGATAGATGCACCACTTGCCGCCCGTGCGGTGGTGGTCTTCGTGGCGGATGCGGTACAGCACCGGATCGCGCAGGTTGATGTTCGGCGAGGCCATGTCGATCTTCGCGCGCAGCACGTGCGCGCCGTCCGGAAACTCGCCCGCGCGCATGCGACGAAAAAGGTCGAGGTTCTCCTCCACGCTGCGATTGCGATACGGCGAATCCTTGCCCGGCTCGGTGAGCGTGCCGCGGTACTCGCGCATCTCCTCGGCACTCAGCGACTCGACGTACGCCTTGCCGTGCGTGATGAGGAACTCGGCCCACTCGTAAAGCTGATCGAAGTAGTCCGAGGCGTGCAGCGGCTCGCCCACTTCGAAGCCCAGCCAGCGCACGTCCTCGACGATGGCCCGCGCGTACTCCGCTTCTTCCTTCTCGGGATTGGTGTCATCGAAGCGCAGGTTGCAGCGCCCGCCGTACTCCAGCGCGACGCCGAAGTTCAGGCAGATCGATTTCGCGTGACCGATGTGCAGGTAGCCGTTGGGCTCCGGCGGGAAGCGCGTGACGACGGTCGCGTGCTTGCCCTGGCGCAGGTCGTCCTCGACGATCTCGCGGATGAAGTCGAGGTTACGAGGCGGGGCTTCGGCTGTCATGCCGGTCGTTATACCAAGGTGTCATCCTGAGCCGCCAGAGTCCCGCAGGGACGGCGGACGGTCGAAGGATCTTCCACCGACGGAGCGGGGAAGATCCTTCGACCGTCTTCGCGGCTCAGGATGACACCCCGGATGACACCGAACGATCCTGCGTCTCCCCGGTGACGAATCCGCGTCATGGCTTGCGCGGCGGCGGCGCGGGCGCTAGGGTCAGCCTCGATGCGATTCCGGATCCTGCTGGCCATGCTCCTCGTCGCGGGCGTCGCGCGGGCCGACGCGCTCGAGGACATCGTCCGCCTCAATCGCGAGATCAGTGTGGCCACGTGGACCGGCGACGCCATGTGGTTCGAGGAGAACCTCGCCGACGACTACATCCTGATCACGCCCGACGGCGCCGCCGTGTCGAAGCGCGACGTCATCCGCGGCCTCATTCGCCCCGGCCTGAAGATGGAGCCCTACGAAACCTCGGAAGTGCTGGTGCGGGTCTACGGCGAGGCGGCGATCGTGACCGGCCGCATGCAGCAGGTCTTCAGCCTCGGCCGCATGCGATACAAGAACGATCTCCGCTACACGCACATCTACCTGAAGCGAAAGAACAAGTGGGTGCTGACCAGCGCGCACACCTCGGCCGTGAAGTAACTACCGCGCCGCGCGAGTCTTCGCCGCGCGCACGAACGCGGTGTCCAGTCTCCCCCGCCCGCCGGTGGCGATGTCGAAGTTGCGCGACATCACCTCGCGCCACTGGTTCAGCTTCGCCACCTCCGCCTCTGTCGGCTCCGCGTCTTCCGTGACCAGCACGAACAGCACGCGGAAGCGCTTCTGCGCCAGCGCCACCGACGGAGTGCGCGCGCCGTGCACCGCGGTCACCTGAGAGAGCTCCACGTTGCGGCGATCGCCGTCCGCGATCTGTCCCTGCGCCGGCCAGTACGCCTTCGGCAGGTCCGTGTTGGCGATGTAGAACCACGGCGGCACTTCCTCCGGCGCCGCGAGGCCCATCAGGTACAGATCCGTCCAGCTGTAGCCGTAGTTCGCGACGTACGCCTTGTACGTGCCGTCCGGCTGCGGCGTGAAGTACGCGCCGCCCATCACCGACGACTCGTTCGGTCCGTACACCGGAAACGCCGACGCTGTGTGCACGTACGCCGCGGGATGCGCGCTGATGGGATTGAGGAAGTGTCCCGTCGTCCCGTTTTCGCGGATGGAGAAGAAGTACAGCCAGCGATGTCCGAACTCGTGCAGCATCACCTTCGACGCCGTGTCCTCGGCCGCGCTGTAGTTGTACGTGAGCTGATTCATGTGCAGCAGCGTGGGCGCGCGTCCGGCGTGACGTCCGTACGACGGCGCGTACGCCGCGACGCCGTCCACCTGCGGATTGCCGCCCGTCGCGTACGCCCCGGCGTAGAAGATCATGTTCGTGTAGTGCGACTGGTACATGGCGATGCCGTCGTAGTCATAGTCGCTGAGCGCGTGCGCGGACTTCATCGCCGCCCAGACTTCGAACGGATCGAACTCGCCGAGCGTGAAGGTCTCGGCGATGGGGAGATCGTACGGGGCGCTGGAGAACTTGCTGAGATCCGAGGTCATGACGCGCGGCGCGGGCGTGAAGGGGATGCCGATCGTGGCGGTGTCGCCGAGGCGATTCGAGGGACGATGAATGGCCTGCACGCGCAGCGAGCGCTCGAAGGACTGTTCCGGATCGCGCTGGATGCCGTAGATCTCGATGACGTCGCCGCTCACGTTCGCAGACGCGCCGCCGGGCTCGTAGAACTGGCCGGTGAAAGAGGCCACCTGCGTCGCGTTGCGCGAGACGTCCACCGCCGCGGTCTGAATGCCGATCGTGGCCTGATAGCTGAGCGCTTCGTCGCCGACCAGCTTCGTGCGATCGATCGGCTCGTTGAGGATGATGCGGATGGCGAAGAGATCGGAGTCGCGCAGGCGCTGCACTTCGACGCGCTTCACGTTCAGCATCTGGCGCAGCGCCGTGGGGATGGATGCGTTCGCGTCCGCGGTGCTGTCGTCGACGCCGGCGATCGGCGTGCGCGTCACGGTGGCGGGATCGAATCCGGGCAGGATCACCGGCGCGCCCCAGCGCATCGCGGTCACGGATTTGTACGAGTACGTGATCGCGCCGTTCTTCGAGAGCACTGCCTGCACGTCGTAGCCGAACGGCGCGTTTCCGGTGCTGCGCCACGTCACGGCGATCGACTCGCCGTTCTCCGTGATCCACACCTTCGGCGCCTCGAGCTGCCGCGGCCGGCGCGTGGTGGTCATCAGCGGCGAGAGGATCGGCTGCCGATGCACGGCCGCCTCGAGCTCGTCGAACTGCGTGGCCGCCTCGTCGACCGGCCGCTGGAAGGCGATGCCGTTGAACGCGGTGATGAAAATCTCGATGTAACTCTGGCCGTTGAACGGAAAGCTGAACGGCAGGGCGTGCGCAAAGTACGTGCTGCTCGGATCGGCTTTGAAATCGCGCACCGGCTCGCCCGCGGGGTCGTTGTAGTGCAGCGCGCGGCGCTGCAGGATGAAGCCCGTGGTGCCGAGGCGGGTGAAGTCGAGCGACTGCCCTGCGAGATCGAACGGGTGATAGCCGGGCGTGATCGAGTCGTCGTTCTGCACGTAAAACGCGCCGTCGCGAATGGCCACCGTGCGCTCCGCGAGCGAGCGCACGCGCTGGTGCGAGGTCTCGTGGACGGCCCGGACGCGCTGGTCGTTTTCGGGACTGGTGCCGCACATCGGATCGGCGGCGCGCAGGGACGTCGCGAGGAACAGGAGCGGAATCAGCACCGAGCGCATGGGATGGGACCTCCGGATAACTTCGCATACTCTAACGCTGTGACGGAGATTCCGGAACGGAAGGACTACGGCGAGTACGAGATCGAGTCCTTCCTCGGCAAAGGCTCGATCGGCAAGGTCTGGCTGGCGCGGCATCGCCGCATCGGCCGCCGCGTCGCGCTCAAGACCGTGCACCTCGATCAGAAGTTCGAGGATGAGATCGATCAGCACGAGTTCTACCGCCGCCTGCAGCGCGAGGTCGAGCTCTGCGCCGCGATGCAGCATCCGAACATCGTCACGCTGTACGACGTCGGGTACGACGGCGAAGTGGTCTCGTACTTTGCGACGGAGTACATCGACGGCGAGGCGCTCCTGGCGCGCCTGCGCCGCACGCGGCCGCTGCCGCTGAGCGAGGCGCTGGCCATCGCCGCCGATCTTCTGCGCGGGCTGGCGTACGCGCACTCGAAGGGCATCATCCACCGCGACATCAAGCCCGCCAACATCCTTCTCACGTCGGAAGGCCACGCCAAGATCGCGGACTTTGGCGTCGCCCGCCCGCTGCATTCCAGCCTCACGGCAACGCGATCGCTGGTAGGGACGCCGAACTACATGTCGCCGGAACAGGTGAAGACCTCGCCCGTGTCGCCGCGATCGGATCTGTTCTCCGCGGGCGTGGTGATGTACGAGATGCTCAGCGGCGTGAAACCGTTCGCCGCGCCGGAGCTGAGCGGCATCCTCTACAACATCGTGAACCACACGCCCACGCCGGTGAACGTGGTCAATCCCGCCGTGCCCGAACCGGTGTCGCGCATCGTGGCGAAACTGCTGTCGAAGAAACCGGAGGATCGCTACGAGAGCGCGGACGAGGCGGTTCGCGAGCTCGGCGCGGTCATGCGCGAGCCGGCCACCGCGAACCAGTTGAGCATGGAGACGCTCGCGGTCACGCCGCATGAGGCCACCTCGCCGATGCACGCGACCGTCGATCCCACCGATCGGTCGCTGTTGCGGCGGCGCGTGCATCCGGCCGTGTTCTGGATCGTGGCGCTGTTGCTCGTCGCGGGGCTCGGCGGCGCGGTGTATTCGTTGCGCGAGGCCGCGAAGAAACAGAAGCCGGTGGCGATGATCACGCCGGATCTGCAGGAGATCCATCGCTCGAAACAGACGGCGCTGCACATCGCGCGTGCGTACGCGGAATCGGGACGTTACGCCGAGGCGGTACAGGCCTACGACGCGCTGCTGGCGCGGCATCCCGAGTCGCTGGTCGCACGCGAGGAGCGCGCCGCCGCACAACAGGCGCTCGAAGACTCGATGCCGAAAGCGGAAGTGACCAAGGTCGCCAGGAAGACGCGCACGGAGCCGGAACCGGAAAAAACCCCGGAGCCGAAAAAACCGGGACGCTGGAACCGGTTCAAGAAGTGGTTCCGCGGGAACTAGGCGTCAGCGGTTCGCAACGCGCGCAGCACGCGATGCCACCTCGCGCGCTCGAAGTACCAGACCAGCGCGATCACCAGAGGCAGCACCGAGAAGACGAGCAGCGCGCGCGTCACGCCTTCGATGCCCGGCTCGATGCCCAGCCAGATCTGCAGGTCCAGCGCGACGCTCTCCAGATCGTTCATCAGCGCGCCGCCTTTGCCCTGCCGGTACCACGACAGGAACGCGTCATCGTGCAGCAGCCGCCACGCGAAGAGCGTGCTGTGGATCTGCACGAAGAACGCGACGAACGCGCCCACGGGCCGCTCGAGATCGGGCGACTTCCAGCCCACTCCCGCCAGCGCCTTGTAGAAGAGGATGCCCGCGAGGATGAACTCGGAGAGATGTCCGGCCGCGCCGAGGATCAGCTCGCGACGCCACTCGCGCGTGACGAAGAACAGCCACACGGCGAAGATGGCCACGATGATGGCCAGCGCCTTCTTGTTCTCGCGAAAGAGCCAGCCCAGGTACCCGAACCCGCAGCCGACGGCGATGGCGATGGAGATGCGGAACTGCCCGTAGTGCGTGATCCCGCCGCCGTACACGAAATCGAACGCGGGGATGCTCGCGTA
>DATLBM010000170.1:0-13527 GCA_035526885.1 Thermoanaerobaculia bacterium
ACTATCACGCCGATCGCTTCGAGGACCGCTCGCTGCTGTTCTTCGATTCCGCCGATCGGCTCGTGGCCGTACTGCCCGCGCATCGCCGCGGCACGGAACTGATCAGCCACGGCGGACTGACGTACGGCGGCTTCGTCACCAGCGCGCGGATGACGCTCCTGACGATGCATAACTGTTTCGCCGCGCTCCAGCAGCACATGCGCGAGAGCGCGCTCCTGAAGTTGATTTACAAGGCCGTGCCGCACATCTATCACCGCCAGCCGGCCGAGGAAGACCTGCATGCGCTTTTTCTCGCAGGCGCGCGGGTGCATCGCCGCGACGTGCTGCTGGTCATCGACCACGAACAGCCGTACGGCGCGCAGGAACGCCGCCGTCGCGCGCTCAGGAAGGCGGAGAAGGCCGGCGTGATCGTCGAAGAGACCGCCGACTACGCGCCGTACTGGGACGTGCTCGCCGAAAACCTGCGCTCAAAGTACGGCACCACGCCCGTGCATTCGCTGGATGAGATCACGCTGCTGGCGTCGCGGTTTCCGGAACAGATTCGATTGACGGTTTGTCGCGACGCAAATCGCGTCGTGGCCGGCGTCGTTGCCTTCGTCACCGAGCGCGTCGCGCATCTGCAGTACATCGGCTCGACCTCCGAAGGCCGCGACTCCGGCGCGCTGGATGCGGTGATGCAGCACCTCATCGCGAAGTTCGGCGACAGGCGCTGGTTCGACTTCGGCGCGGCCACGGAGCAGGATGGCCGTTACGTCAACGCCGGCCTGGTCGAGTTCAAGGAAGGGTGGGGCGCGCGCACCGTCGTGCACGATTTCTACACGCTGGATGTGATGGAGCAGCCGTGATCGATCTCCAGGACTACGGAAAGAACTATCGCGACCAGTATGCGCACGGCGAGTTCGAGACCGTCATCGCGCGCGTGCGCCGCGACAAGGTCGTGCAGTCGGCCGGGAAATATCCGCATCGCACCGTGCTCGAAGTGGGCTGCGGATTCGAGCCGCTCTTTCCGCACGTGCAGGGCTACGAAGACTATTGGGTGGTCGAGCCGCTGCCGGAAGCCGTCGCCGCCGCGCGCGCACATCCTTCGGCCACCGAGCGATTGCACGTCATCGAGGGCTTTCTCGAAGCTGCGCCGGAAGGGCTGCCGCAGCACGTCGACTTCATCGCCGTCTCCAGTCTTCTGCACGAAGTGCCGGACCCGCTCGCGCTTTTGCGTGCCGTGCAACGCCATTGCGGAACCGATACGATAGTGCACGTGAACGTCCCCAACGTGCGCTCGTTCCATCGCCTCCTGGCGCTGGAGGCGGGCCTCATTTCCGACACGTTCGAGAAGTCGGCCACGGAAGTGCGTTTTCAGCGGCAGACGCGCTTCGACAAGGAAACGTTGTGGAGCTTTCTCGAGGAGAACGGGTTCGAGATCCTCGAAGGCGAGACGTACTTCATCAAGCCCTTCACGCACGGGCAGATGGAGCAGATGCTCAAGGCCAACATCATCGACCTGAAGATCGTCGAGGCGCTCGACCGCATGACCAGGTACATGCCGGAGCTGGGGTCGGAGATGTACGCGAACGCGAGGCTGAGACGTTGACTCTCGCCGGCGTTCGCATGCTGCAATTGCCGCGGATCGCCGACCCTCGCGGCAATCTCACGTTCGTCGAGGGCGGGCAGCACGTTCCGTTCAAGATCGAGCGCGTGTACACGATTTACAACGTGCCCGGCGGCGAGCGCCGCGGCGGACACGCCTATCGCACGCTCGAGGAAGTGGTGATCTCGCTGTCGGGGAGTTTCGACGTCGTGCTTTCCGACGGCCGCGACACGCAGCGCGTCTCGCTGGCCCGCGCGTATTACGGCCTGTACATCCCGCGCATGGTCTGGCGGCACATGGAGAATTTCTCGACGAACGGCATCGCCCTCGTGCTCGCGTCGCAGCATTACGACGAGGCGGATTACTTCCGCGATTACGAGATCTTCCGGTCCGAGGCTGCGTCGTGAAGACGATTGCGGACTGCAGGATCATCCGCATCCCTACGCAGTCGCTGCCGCAGGGGAAGCTCACGCCCATCGAAGGCGGCCAGACCATCCCCTTCGACATCGCGCGCGTTTTCTATCTCTACGACGTGCCTGTCGACTCCAGCCGCGGCGGTCACGCGCACCGCGCGCTGCAGCAGCTCGTGGCGTGCGTTCTGGGCTCGTTCGACATGATCGTCGACGACGGCTCCGATCGCCGCAGCTTCACGCTGCGCCGCGCCGACGAGGCGTTGTACATCCCCGCAGGAATCTGGGGAGAGCTCGTGAACTTCTCCTCGGGCGCCGTCTGCTTCACGCTGGCCTCGATGCATTACGAGGAGAGCGACTACATCCGCGACTACGAAGACTTCAAACGCTATCGACGATGACCACCGCCGCGATCCGGATTCCGTTCCTCGACATGGCCTCGCCCTATCGCGAGCTGCAGCCGCAGATCGACGCCGCGGTCACCCGCGTCCTCCAGAGCGGCTGGTACATCCTCGGGCAGGAAGTGAAGCAGTTCGAGGCCGAGTTCGCGGCGTACGCCGGTGCGCGGCACTGCGTCGGCGTGAGCAACGGTCTCGACGCCATGCATCTCATCCTCAAGGCGTGGGACGTCGGTCCCGGCGACGAGGTGATCGTGCCCTCGAACACGTACATCGCCACGTGGCTGGCGGTGAGCTACGTCGGCGCGACGCCGGTGCCCGTCGAGCCGGATCCCGCAACGTTCAATCTCGATCCGGCGCGCATCGAAGCGGCCATCACGCCGCGCACGAGAGTCATTCTGCCCGTGCATCTGTACGGACAGACCGCGGACGTCGACGCGATCGTCGACATCGCCAAAGGCCGTGGCATCAAGGTCCTGGAAGACGCCGCGCAGGCGCACGGCGCAAGGCTGCGCGGGCGCAAGGCCGGGTCGCTCGCCGACGCCGCCGCGTGGAGTTTCTATCCCGGGAAAAACCTCGGCGCTCTCGGCGACGCCGGCGGCGTCACGACGAACGACGCCGCGCTCGCGGAGCGCGTGCGCGTCCTCGCGAACTACGGCTCCGCGGTGAAGTACCACAACAAAGAAAAAGGCTTCAATTGCCGCCTCGACGAGATGCAGGCCGCGATTCTGCGCGCGAAGCTGCCCGCGCTCGATGCGTGGAACGAGCGGCGCCGCGCAATCGCCAAGCTCTATCTCGACGCCATCCGCGCAAAGGACGTGATCCTGCCGCGCGTGCTCGACGGTGCGGAGCCCGTGTGGCATCTGTTCGTCATCCGCACGCCGCGCCGCGAGGAATTGCAGCGGCGGCTGGCCGATGCCGGCATCGGCACGCTCATTCACTATCCCATCGCGCCGTTCGATCAGCCCGCGTACGCCGAGCTGGCGTCACGCCGCGATGAATGGCCGCTGGCCGCGCAGCTCGCCGGCGAGGTGCTGAGCCTTCCCATGGGACCGCACCTCTCGCTCGAGGATGCGCGGACGGTGGCCGAGGTTGTCAGTGCGGCGTGATGAGAGCTGGCGGCTCGTTGCGTGGACGAGCGCCGCGAAAATCTACTGGGTCCTGGCGACGCTCGTCACCGCCGCCATCACCGCCCGCTTCCTCGGACCCGCCGGCCGCGGCGTGCTCGTGGCCGCCATCGGCTGGGTGACGATGTTCTCCACGTTCGGATTCCTCAGCCTCTCGCAGGTGGTGGTGTTTCTGGCGGCGGGCAAGGAGCCGGACGCGTGGCTGCCGCGCGTGTTGGGCAGCATGATCGCGATCGCGGTCACGGTTGCGCTGCTCGGCTCCATCCTCGCCGCGGCGCTGTATTTCGCGACCGGCGGAAAACTCTTTCACCACATCCCCGCGATGACGTTGCTCATCGCGTTCGTGGCCTTCCCGTTCATGCTCTGGATCGAGAACGGGAACGGCGTGCTGATGGCGCTCGGCAAGCTTCCGGTGCTGAACGGCGCGCAGGTCGCGGGCGGCACCGCGGCGTTGCTGCTGACGTTTCTCGCCGTCGGTCCGCTGCGCCTCGGCATCAACGGCGCGGTGGGGGCGTGGGCGTTGGCGCAGGGCGTGATCGTTTTGATCTCGCTGACGTACGCCATCCGCCGCGCGCGGACGCTGGTCATCGATCGCGCCGCGCTGCGCGATCTCCTCGGCGGCGGCGCGAAACTGCATCTCAACGCCATCGGCACCTATCTGTTCACGCAGGCGAACATCCTCATCCTCAATCACTACCGCACCGCGAACGAGACCGCGTGGTTTCAGCTGGCGGTGCAGATCATCACCGCCATTCAGATCATCCCCATGGCCGTGAGCACCGTGGCGTACACGATGGTGTCGAAGCACGGCCCGGACGGCGCGTGGCCGCAGCAGCGGAAGCTGCTCGTGGAAGTGGTCGTGCTGGTGATCGCACTCGGCGTCATCGCGTACTTCGTGTCGCCGTGGGTCGTTCCGTTCGTCTTCGGACGCGATTTCGCGCCCGCCATCCCCATCCTGCGCATCCTCCTGCTGTCGATTCCCGGCATCGCGTTGTCGTCAGTCATGGCCAGCCAATGGATCTCGCGCGGACTGTTCGTGCAGGCGGCGGGCATCACGCTGATGACGGGCGCGCTGACCGTGCTCGGCAACTACATGTTCGTGCCGTCGTTCGGCATGCGCGGTGCGGCGTGGGTCACCGTGGGAACGTGGGTGCTGTCGATCATCGGAAACGGCGGGATGATTCTCTGGGTGCAGTCGCAATGGAGGGCACATGCTGGCTGACGCGAATTTCGTGCGCGCGCTGGTCGTCTGTCCGCGCTGCCGCGGAGCCCTCGAGGGATCGTGGGACGCGCTGCGCTGCGCGAATGACGCTTGCGCACTGGACGCATTTCATACCGTCGGACGCTGGCCCGTGCTCGTCGATTTCGACGACAGCATTCTCGATGAGCAGCGCATTCTCGCCAGCGGCGCCGCCACCCTCGCGCCGCGCGTCGGCGGCGTGCTGCGCCGCCTGCGCGACTTCCTCACGTCGCGGCCCGACACTCCGGACTACGTTCGCCGCTTCCGCGACGCCGTCCCTCGCGGCGGAACCGTGCTCATCATCGGAGGCGGGACGGTCGGCGCCCTGGTCCAGCCGTTCTACGACGATCCCGAGCTGCGCGTGATCGGCTTCGACATCTACGGCACCGCGGCCACGCAGTTCGTGGCCGACGCGCATCAGATTCCCGCCGCGGACGCTTCCGTCGACGCCGTCGTGATCATCGCCGTGCTCGAGCACGTGCTCGATCCCTGGCGCGTCGTTGGCGAGATTCATCGCGTGCTCAAGCCCGGCGGTGCGCTGTATGCCGAGACGCCGTTCCTGCAGCACGTGCACGAAGCCGCGTACGACTTCACCCGTTTCACCGAGAGCGGGCATCGCTGGCTGTTCCGCCGCTTCGATCGCGTCGCTTCCGGAACCGCGGGCGGACCGGGAACGCAGCTCCTCTGGAGCGTGCAGCATTTCGTGCGCAGCCTCACGCGTTCGCGCATGGTCGCGAAGGCGGCGGGAGTGCTTTTCCACTGGCTGCGCTGGTTCGACGGCGCGATCGCGGAGCGCGACGCCATCGACGGCGCGTCCGCGTTCTATTTCGTGGGAACGAAGTCCGATCGCGTCCTCGCGCCGCGCGAGATGGCGGCGTACTATCGCGGTGCCCAGCGCTGATGTCCGAAGCGAAGAAAACGAGACTGCTGTTCGTCATCGGCCATCTCGTGCAGAGCGGCGCGGAGCGGTACGCCTACGAACTCTGCAAGGCCATCGACCGCGATCGCTTCGAGGTCGCGGTCTTGACGAAGTCCCGCATCCAGGCCAGCGACTATTACTACGGCAAGCTCCTCGACCTCGGCATCCCCGTGCATCGCCGCCTGCCCGTGACGCTCAATCGTCTGCAGCGTCACGCGCGAAAGTTCTATCTCGCGTTCCGTCCGTTGATCGAGCTTGGGCATCGCTGGTACTCGCGTCTGCTCCTGGGCCGGCTGCTCGAAGAGTTCGACGTCATCAACTGCATTCAGCTCGAAAACTATCTGCTGCTGCAGCCCGTCCTGCGCGACAACTCGCGCGTGATCACGCACCTCATGTCGAACGCGTTTCAGTACGGCTTCAACCCGTACATGGACTGCGCATCGGGACGGCAGTACCGCTTCGTCTTCACCGATCCCACGCAGATCGCCGACTTCGCGGACGCGCCGTGCGCGGGTGCGGAGGCGACGTTCATGCCGCTGGCGCTCGATCTGTCCGCAACGCACGATCTCTCGTCGCACGCGAAGGAAGGGGAGCCGTACGACATCGGCGTGTTCATGCGCCTCGGTCCGGAACGTCCGATCTCCGGTCTCTTTCGCGCGTTCGCGAAGCTCGTCCGGACGCGCGAGGCGCGCCTGCGCATCTGGGGCCGCGGCGATCCCGCGCAGTTCGACGCCGAGCTCCACTCCCTCGGCATCCGCAACCGCGTGATCTTCGAAGGCCACACGAACAGCATCGAGAGCACGCTGCGCGACGCCGGCCTGTCGCTCGTGTGGATGACCTGCGTCGGGACGACCGTCGGCTATGCGACGACCGAGGTTTCGAGCTTCGGCTTCCCGATGCTGTTCTGGAACCTGGCCGACATTCCCGATCAGCAGGTCGCCGCCGAGACGGGAGGCGCGATTCGCTCGTTCCGCGTCGCCGAGGATCTGGCGGGCGCGACGGAAGAGCTGATGGCGTCGCGCGAGGGACAGCTGAAAGCGGGACGCCGTCTGCGCCGCTACATCCTCGACACCTACGAGATCGCGCCGCACGTGCGCAGGCTCGAGGAGTACATGCTCGCGGTTGCGCACGAATAGGCCGGCAGACGTTCGCGGTTCCGAAATCGTCACAATAACCTTCTCGTGATCCAGCTCACGCTGCTTTGCGGCGCGAGGATGTTATTGATCGTCCGTCCAAAACGGTTCCGCAAGGTTCCGACTTCCGATGTGAGGGTCCATGTTCAAACGGTATTTCGCGGCAGTGGTGCTTGTTCTGTCTTCGGCCTCGCTTTACGCGGCCCAGGAGACGCGATTCGAAGCGGAGAAAGTGCGCCAGTTGCGCGGCAACGTCCGCGTGGGTGGAAAAGTGACTCTCGCCAACGTGCCCGTGGCTGATGGGAGCGAGACGATGGAGCTCGAGCGCTTCGAGGTGTTCGCGAAGGACGCCGAGCTGATGGTCGAGGGCGAAGGCGGCGTGCGTACGCGCATCGCGCCGCCGAATGTGAAGTACTACCGCGGCTCGCTGGCGGGCGATCCCGACTCGTGGGTGTTCCTCGCCGTGCGTGAGGACGGCGCCATGGACGGCCTCATGGTCAGCTCCCAGCACCGTTTTGCTCTGCGCTCGAACGTGACGCGCGGCGCGCGCGGCGAAGTGGGCTACGGCGATCTGGTCGTGCGCGAGCTCGATCTCATCGACGAGCTTCCGAGTCCCGAGACGGGCGACTCCTTTTCGTGCGAGCTCGAAGGCAAGAGCCTCGGCGCCGCGCAGCAGTTCGAGGCGCTCAAGGCCATCGAGTCGAAAGTCACCGAGAACGGCACGCTCTCCGGCACGGCCACGTACACGCTGAACCTGGCTCTCGAGACCGACTACGAGATGTACCAGAAGTTCGGCGCGAACGGCTCGTCCGCGGCGAACATCGCCGCGTGGATCGGGAATCTCGTCGGCGCCGCGTCGACGATTTACCAGCGCGATCTGCGCACCGATCTGGTGGTGGCGTTCACGCGCATCGCCACGTCTGCGGCCGATCCGTTCAACGTCGATCCGGGCAGCGCCGGCGTGTGGAACGGCCTGAACACCACCTACACGACTTCGCACGCGCTCGCGGAGCTGGGCGACATCTGGCATGACGCGAACACGCGTCCGTACAACGGCGCGCGCTCGTCGGTCGTGCTGCTCAGCGGCAAGACCCAGAGTGCCGGCGTGGCCTGGACTGGCCGCAGCTGCCTGGGCGACTTCTCGTGCAGCGGCGGCAACTGCGGCTCCGCGCTCTTCGACGGCCACACCGGCGGCGCGTACGCGTACGTCGGCGGCGTCGGCACCGCGAACGGCACCGTGCCGGATCCCACTGTGACCGTGAACGGCGTGCAGTACGGACTGCCGTCGTCGAACTACTGGTCGCTGCTCGGGTTCGCGCACGAGCTCGGGCACAACGTGAACGGTCCGCACACGCACTGCGTCGCGCTGACCCCGGCCGAGCAGACCCAGTACAACACGACGCGCACCTACATCGACCAGTGCTACACCGCCGGCGGCTGCTACGCCGGCGCGACCTCCGTTCCCGCGGAAAAGGGAACGATCATGAGCTACTGCCATCTCTCGTTCTCGGGTGCGTTCCCGCAGAGCCGCTTCCTCTTCGGCAAGTCCACCGAGCCCTCGCAGAAGATGGTCGACCTCATCACCAGCTACATCAGCGGCGCGACGCCGAACTCGCCGGCGATCTCCACGGCCGGAACGATCAACGCCGGCGCGGCCGGAAGCGCGTCCATCGTCAGTCCCGTGGCCGGCCTCACGTACACGTGGACGCTCAGCTCCGGCACGATCAACGGCAGCAACGTCGGCACGTCGATCAATTTCACCGCGCCGGCCAGCGGCTCGTTCCAGGTGCGCGTGCGCGCCACGAACACCAGCGGTTGCGCAGCCTCGGACTACGTCAACGTGACCGTGAACGCCGCGCAGTGCGTGGCTCCGGGCATCATCACGCAGCCCGCGTCCGCCGTGGTCTCCCTCGGCAACACCACCACGCTTTCGGTCACCGCGTCCGGCACGACACCGTCGTATGCGTGGTACTTCGGCGCGAGCGGCGACACCTCGCGTCCGGTCGGCGTGACCACGTCCTCGCTTCCGGCGGGACGTCCGTCGACGGAGCTCTTCTGGGTGCGCGTGAGCAACAACTGCGGCAGTGTGAACTCCGGCACCGCGGTGATCACGACCATCGGCAGTGGGGTAGCCGGCGCGAACGCCATCCGCGTTCGTCCGAACACGCCGGCGTGGCGGATGGTCGGCGTCGGCGACTTCAATGCCGACGCGCGCCAGGACATCCTCCTGCAGAACGCCAGCGCCGGCACGCTCGTGGTCTGGACGATGATGGGCGGGGGCGTGATCTCGACCGAGAACTTCCTGGCTACGCAGGTGTCGAGCGTCGCGTGGCGCGCGATTGCCGTCGCGGACTTCAACAACGACGCGCGTCCCGACATCCTCCTGCAGAACACGACCTCGCGCGCGATCTACGTCTGGACGATGAACAGCAACTTCACCGTCGCCTCGACCGAGAACTACATCGGTACCAGCGCGTCCGACTGGTCGGTCGTCGCGGCCGGTGATCTCAACAACGACAACAGCCAGGATCTGGTGCTCTCGAACTCCGTGACGCGCCAGAACGCGGTCTGGCGTCTCTCGGGATTGACGGTCACCAACACTTCGACGGACCTGCCGTCGACCGCGGCCGGATGGGTGATCGCGGCGGTGGCGGATCTCAGCGGCGACGGTTTTCGCGATCTCGTTCTGCGCAACGCCGCCAGCGGCGCGAACGTCGTCTGGCGCATGAACAACTACGCCGTCGTGTCGACGGAGGACTTCCTGCCGAGCGTCGGCGATTCGAGCTGGCGCATCGTCGGTCCGGCCGACTGGAACGGCGACGGCCGTCCGGATCTGCTGTGGCAGAGCAGCGCCACGGACGAGTCCGCGATCTGGCTGTTGAACAACTTCGTCGTGATTGCGCCGTAAGCAAAAGTTCCTGCCGGCGCGGCTGTCGGATGCAAATTGACAGCTGCGCCAGCGCGTTCTATATTTCCCGCCCTACCTCGTGATCCTTTTTCTTGGACAGACTGCCGTACTTCTGGCGGCCGTCGCGGCACTCTGGCTGCTTTGGCGCGTGAGCGAGCGTCACTCGCGCCGCATCGGGATGCTCGTCGCCGGAGCCGTCTTCCTTCGCGCCGCCGCGGGCTGCACGCTTTTCTGGATCGCGTACTTCCGTCTTCCGTTCGCGCGCTCGCTGCAGCTGGAAGAGCGAAGAGGATTCTGGTACTTCGCCACGGACGGCCTCGCGTACTTCAAGCGCGCGCTGGTCGCGGCTTCCGATGGACCGGTCGGCATCGTCACCATGACCAGCCAGAACCCGTCGGTGGTCTACAACAAAGTGCTCGCGGTCTTCACGTGGGCGCTGGGACCGATTCCCTCGGTCGGCATTCTGCTCAACGTCTTCGCCTTCCTCGGCATCGCCGCGATCGTGGCATCGTGGGCGCGGCGCTACGACGTCGGCTTCCTGCCCACGGCCGTGCCGATCGTGGCTGCCGGCTATTCGCCGTCGTGGGTGCTCTGGTCCGTGCAGCCGTTGAAGGACGCTTTCTTCTGCTTCGTGATCGTGCTCTTCGCGTTCGCCGTCGATCTGTGGGTGCGCGCCTGGAGGAACGACGACGCGCGCGTGCGCCGCGTTGCGGCGGCGGCGGCACTGATGGCCCTGGCGATGTACGCGCTGGCCGGCGTGCGCTGGTATTACGCGCTCGTGGCGCTCATCGCGGCGTTCGTGCCGCTGGCGGCGCCGGTGTTTCGGCGCGCGGCGCCGGCCTCGCGGCGTTTCGCCGCCGGTCTCGTTGCGGCCGGAGTGGCAGTCGTGCTGGCTCAGTTGATCGTCCTCGGAGCGGGTCCGTATCTGCCAGACGCCATGCGCGGGGTGCTGCGGCTGAAGGTGAAGCCGGACTCGGTCGCCGAGGTTCTGGTCGGCTCGCGGCGCAGCTTCGATTCCTACAAAGAGGCCGGCACGCGCATTCGCGTCGGTCCGAAACTGCGCGAGACGCCGCCCCCGGCGATCGCCGCCGCGCCGCCTGCCACGACGCCTGCCACGACGCCTGCACCGCGTCCTGCAACGACGACTGCAGCTCCGCCCCCTCCCGCGGATATACCGGCGCACGTGCCGCCGCCCGTTGCGGTCGCGGAGAAGCCGGTGCAGCCGTCGCCGCCGATGCAGCCGTCGCCACCGGTTCACGTTCAGCCGGCGCCGCCGGTTCAGCCGGCGCCGAAGCCCGCTGTCGTCAATCCCGTCGATGAGGACGCGGCCCAAAGCGACGTGCCGCGCACGTGGCAGGCGCGCGCCATTGCCGGCGTGACGGCGCTCCTCCTCCCGCACTCCATCGGCGAGGGACTGGGCCTCATCTCTCTCGGCGGCGGCAGAGGCTTCTGGTGGTTCGCCGACGTCGACACGATCTTCTTCAACGTCCTGCTCTTCACGTCGCTGGGGCTCCTCGTCGCGGCGCGGAAGACCGCCTGGCGCGATCCGTTCGTGTGGTACATCCTGGCCGTGAGCTTCGCCATCGCCGGTGCGCTCGCGTACACGGTGAGCAACTACGGCACGCTCTTCCGCCATCGCAGCATGATCCTCGCGGCCGTCGTGCTTCTGCCGATTGCCGCGTATCGTTCGCGCTCGCGCGCCGCGGAAGCGGCCGTCGTCGAGCGAAACCACGTCGCCGCCGCGCCGGATGACGCCCTCCCCACCTCGCCGGCGGAGAGCTGATTTGCCGCCGGTGCGTTTGCTCTACGTCGCTGCCGAGGCGGCCTTTTTCGTCACGCATCGCCTGCCTCTGGCTTTGGCCGCGCGCGAACGCGGATACGAAGTCCACGTGGCCACGCCGCCCGGACGCCTCGGCGAGAAAATCGTCGAGCGCGGATTTCCGTGGCATCCCATCGCCGTGCAGCGCCGCACGAACGTCATTCGCGAGCTGCGCTCGATCCCCAATCTCTATCGCCTCTACCGGCGCCTGCGTCCCGATCTCGTGCATCACGTCGCGATCAAGCCCGTGCTCTACGGCACCGTGGCGGCGCGGCTGGCGCGCGTGCCCGCGGTCATCAACGCGGTGACGGGCCTCGGCTACGGCTTCGACGAACGGCAAGCGAAGCGTCTCCTCGGGCGCACGCTCGGTTTCGCATTCGATCTGCTGCTGCGCCACCCGCGCTCGCGCTTCATCTTCCAGAACGTGGAAGACCGCGACACGTTCCTGCGCCGCGGCTGGAGCACGCCGGAAGCGGCGGAGCTGATCCGCGGATCGGGAGTGGACGTGGAGCGTTTCGCGCCGGCGGCGGCGCCGCCCGCGGGACCGCCGCTGGTCGTGCTCGCGTCGCGACTGCTCGCCAGCAAAGGCGTCGCGGAGTTCGCGGAAGCGGCTCGGATTCTGAAGTCGCGCGGCGTCGACGCGCGTTTCGCAATCGTCGGTTCGCCCGATCTGCAGAATCCCGATACCGTCACCGATGCCGATCTGCAGCGCTGGCGCGACAGCGGCGCGGTGGAGCTGTTCGGCGCGCGCACGGACATGCCCGACGTTCTGCGCGAGGCATCGCTCTTCGTCCTGCCGACGTACTACCGCGAGGGCGTCCCCAAGGCGCTCATCGAAGCCGGCGCCGCCGCACTGCCGTCGATCACCACCGACACCCCCGGCTGCCGCGACATCGTGCAACACGACGTCACCGGCCTCCTCGTCCCTCCGCGCGACGCGGAGTCCCTCGCCAACGCGATGCAGACGTTGCTGGAAGATGCCAACCGGCGCCGCGAGATGGGCCGCCTCGCGCGCGAGCGCGTGCTGAAAGAATTCGCGCTCGAGCACGTGATCGCGCAAACGCTGGCCGCGTACGAGAAAGCGCTGGCGCGGTAGGACAACAACGTGGCGACGCTCCACTCAGCGCTGCACGAGATCTCGTGGCGAAGGACGTTCGTGATCTGCGCAATCATACAAATGCGCCGAGATCCGCTATCCGGAGGCTGGTGAGGCTCATCAAAGAAGAATTCCTGATGCGATGAAGAGAACGGTGAACAGGGTACTGTGATGGAAGAAATTACTCGTGACGTTGCTACCGATCGGTTTCTTCAGTTTCTCATCGACAGAGCACGGAACGGAACGATTGAAGGAATTCATGAGATTCTGTCGGAGGGTCCCGCCGGTAGAAAGCCGGCGGCAGTCGCCGTGGCGCGGCACGAGTGGTTCCGAGGCTTAAGCGCAGAGGATCAATCACGCGTAGTGGAAATCATTCACGAGTCTGTGGACTCTGCGATCTTCGGCGTTCTCGTAGTGCTCGACGGTCTAGCCGGAGGGAACCCCGTCGAGGGGGTAACCTCTGATTTTTCGATTGCGCTGCAGACCTACGTGGACGAACACGCGCGCCGCGACGATGCGGCGAAGATCTCTGTGAGGATCAATCCATCGGACACTACAGAGTCCCTGCACGATCGATTTCGTTGGAAGCTGGACGCGATGTCCCAAGGTTGAGACATTCTCCGATGGCTTGAGAAAAGCGCGTCGGTTGATCCGGTGGCCGGACGTGCATCGCTGCGTGGGGGCGCCCTAGACCGTGTTGTGGCCGACACGGCCGCGCGTAGGAAGGCTACGGGCGTTTGCGCGTGCGCGGGCGTGGCGAGATCGAGCGGGCGCCGCGCGTTGCGAACGCAACGCGGCGCGGCTGGCGCAGCCGGACCGCGCGCTGCGAAGCGAGGGGGAAAAGTGCCGCCGGGTCCGACCGTGCGCGATGCGCAGCGCGTGACGAGCGAAG
>DATLBM010000171.1:0-14356 GCA_035526885.1 Thermoanaerobaculia bacterium
CTGCCGAAAGGCGTGGAGGTCCGCCAGGACGGCAACGCCGTCGTGGTCAAGGGACCGAAAGGCTCGCTCTCCACGCCCATCGTCGCCAACATCACCATGAAGGTCGAAGACAACGTGGTGAAGTTCGAGCGTCCGAACGAAGAGGGCAAGACCCGCGCGTTCCACGGCCTCATGCGCGCGCTCGTGGCGAACAACGTCAAGGGCGTGAGCGAGGGCTTCAAGCGCGAGCTCGACATCGTCGGCGTCGGCTACCGCGCCGAGGTCAAGGGGAAGGAAGTCGTCTTCCAGCTCGGCTACTCGCACCCGGTGCGTTTTGCGGTCCCCGAGGGCATCGACATCACCGTCGACGCCAAGACGGGCCACATCACCATCACCGGCATCGACCGCCAGAAGGTCGGGCAGGTCGCGGCCGAGATCCGCAGCCTCCGCGAGCCCGATCCGTACAAGGGCAAAGGCATCAAGTACTCGGATGAGATCATCCGCCGCAAGGCCGGCAAGGCTGCCGGCAAGTAAGGCTCATAGGTCCTGTACGTCGTATAGGTCCTATAGGTCCTAGTGCGCCGGCCATGAAACGTCGGCACAGAGGAAACAATGGATAAAGCACAGCACAGAGTCGAAGCACGCGGCCGGGTCCGGGAGCGGATCCGTCGCAAAGTTGCCGGAACCTCCGAGCGTCCGCGCCTGGCGGTGTTCCGCAGCCTCAAGAGCATTTACGCGCAGGTGATCGACGACGCCTCCGGCAAGACCATCGTCTCGGCCTCGAGCCTGGACAAGGATGCCGGCGCGAAGGGCTCGAACGCCGCTGCCGCCAAGGCCGTCGGCGAGCTGATCGCGAAAAAGGCCAAAGACAAAGGCATCACGCGAGTCGTGTTCGACCGCGGCGGCTATCTCTATCACGGCAACATCAAGGCGCTCGCGGATGCGGCGCGTGAGAACGGACTGGAATTCTAGGAGATCACATGCAGCGTCCAATGCAGCGTCCCGGGCAGCGACAGGGTGGCCCCGGCTCTCAGCGCGGCGACCGCCGTCAGGAAGAGCGTAATGAAAGCGGGATGATCGACAAGGTCGTCCACATCAACCGCGTGACGAAGGTCGTCAAGGGCGGTAAGAACTTCAGCTTCAGCGCGCTCGTCGTGGTCGGCGACGGCCAGGGCCGCGTCGGTTTCGGCTCGGGCAAGGCCAAGGAAGTTCCGGCCGCCATCAAGAAGGGCATCGAGATCGCGAAGAAGAACATGATCAAGATCGCCATGTCGGGAACCACCATCCCGCACGCGATCGTCGGCCATTACGGCGCCGGTCAGGTCCTTCTCAAGCCCGCCTCGGACGGTACCGGCGTCATCGCCGGCGGTCCGGTGCGCGCGATCCTCGAGTCCGCCGGCATCCAGAACATCCTCACCAAGTCCCTCGGCACGGCCAACCCGCACAACGTGGTCAAGGCCACGTTCGAGGCCCTCAAGCTCCTCCGCACGGAAGAGCAGTACAAGGCCCTGCGCGGCGGCAACGAGCCCGCCGAAGGAGGCGAAGCCGCATGAGCAGCCGTCTCCTCAAGAAAGTCAAAGAGAAGCTGACCGGCAAGAAGACCATCCGCCTGCGCCAGGTGCGCAGCGGCATCGGCTGCCCCATCGAGATGCGCGAGACCCTCAAGGCTCTCGGCCTCGGCAAGATGGGTCGCGTGACCGAGCGTGTCGACACGCCGGAAGTGCGCGGCATGGTCGCCAAGATCCCGCATCTCGTCGAAGTGGTCGAGTAACCGTACGAATGACAACCAACGATGAGCGATGAACGATGAGCGATGAGCCCCGCCCCGCCGGCGGCTCATCGCTCATCGCTCATCGTTCATCGCTCGAGGTGATATATGGAACTGAGCAACCTCAAACCGAAAAAAGGCGCGCGTCACGCCAAGAAGCGCGTCGGCCGCGGTCCCGGTTCGGGTCACGGCAAGACGGCCGGCCGCGGTGAGAAGGGACAGAAATCCCGCTCCGGCTTCAGCCGCACCCTCGGCTTCGAGGGCGGCCAGATGCCTCTGCATCGCCGTCTGCCGAAGCGCGGCGTCACCAACATCTTCAAGAAAGAGTACGCGGTCATCAACCTGGCCGACCTGGAGCGCTTCGACAACGGCGCCACCGTCGACGAAGCGGCGCTCCGCGCGGCCGGCCTGGTCAAGGGGCAGAACGACGGCATCAAGGTGCTGGGCAACGGCAAGCTGTCCAAGAAGCTGACCGTCTCCGCCACCAAGTTCTCCGCCACCGCCAAATCGGCCATCGAGGCTGCCGGCGGCACCGTCCAGGAGATCCAGTAACGTGCCGAACGTCGTCGATACAGTCCGCAACATCTGGGCGATCGAGGACCTGCGCAAGCGCGTGCTCTTCACTTTCGCGCTGCTCGCGGTCTACCGCCTCGGATCGCACATTCCGACGCCCGGCGTCGATCCTGTCGCGCTCTCCGAGTTCTTCAAGGCGATGAGCGGCGGCGTGTTCGGCTTCCTCGACCTCTTCTCCGGCGGCGCGCTGCGCCGCCTCTCGGTCTTCGCCCTGGGCATCATGCCGTACATCTCGGCGTCGATCATCCTGCAGCTCCTCACCGTGGTCTGGCCGTATCTCGAGAAGCTCTCGAAAGAGGGCGAGATGGGACGCCGCAAGATCAACCAGTACACCCGTTACGGCACGATCGTCCTGTCGATCGTTCAGTCGCTGGGCGTGGCGTTCTGGCTCAAGGGACAGTCCGCTCCGGGCGGCGCGCCGCTCGTGCCTCCGCACGTGCAGGACTCCGTGTGGGGCCTCGGCTTCCCCATCATGACCGTGCTCACGCTGACCACCGGCACCGCGTTCATCATGTGGCTCGGTGAGCAGATCTCCGAGCGCGGCATCGGCAACGGCATCTCGCTGATCATCTTCGCCGGCATCGTGGTCGGACTTCCTTCCGCGGTCCTCGGCACGATCGGCGACATCAGCACCGGCGAGCGCAACCTCTTCGCGATGCTGTTCCTGGTCCTGTTCATGGTCGCCGTCGTCGCGTTCGTGGTCTTCATGGAACGAGCGCAGCGGCGCATCCCCGTGCAGTACGCCAAGCGCGTCGTGGGCCGCAAGGTGTACGGCGGCTCGAACACGTATCTCCCGCTGCGCGTCAACACCGCCGGCGTCATCCCGGTCATCTTCGCCTCGTCGATCCTGGTCATCCCGCAGACCATCGCGCAGATGATCAAGGCGCCGTGGGCGACCTCGATCGGCAACCAGCTGCGCGTCGGCGAGCCGCTCTACTACCTGCTGCAGGTGGCCGGCATCATCTTCTTCGGCTACTTCTACACGTCGATCGTCTTCAATCCGGTCGACACGGCCGACAACATGCGCAAGTACGGCGGCTTCATCCCCGGCATCCGCCCGGGCAAGAGGACGTCGGACTACATCGACCGCGTGCTGACGCGCATTACGTTCGTCGGCTCGATCTACCTTGCGGCCGTGTGCATCCTGCCGGAGTTCCTCATCTCCGGTCTGCACGTCGCCCAGTTGCCGTTCGGCGTCGGAGCGGCGCTCGACCGCATGCTTCCGCTGTGGTTCACGACCGGTATGGGACTGAACTTCTACTTCGGCGGCACGTCCCTCCTGATCGTCGTGGGCGTGGCCATGGACACGATGCAGCAGATCGAGTCCCAGCTGGTCATGCGTCACTACGACGGCTTCATGAAGAAGGGCCGCGTTCGCGGACGCCGGGGTTGACGAGTAGTGAAGCTCATCTTCATCGGCCCTCCGGGCAGCGGCAAAGGGACCCAGGCGAAGCGGCTCGCGAGCCGCTTCGACATCCCTCACATCTCGACGGGCGACATGCTCCGCGAGGCCGTGGCCGATGGCTCGGCGCTCGGCCGGCAGGCCGCGCCGATCATGGCCGCCGGCGGGCTCGTGCCCGATGATCTGATGATCGGCATCATCGATGAGCGCCTGGCCAAGGCCGACGCGACGAAGGGCTTCATCCTGGACGGCTTCCCCCGCACTCTCGTGCAGGCCGAAAAGCTTGACGGAATTGTTGGGAATGGAGACGATCCCCTCCGCGTTCTTCAACTGCTCGTCCCAGACGACGCCATCGTTCAGCGCATCACCATGCGACGGACGTGTGCGCAGTGCGGGGCGATTTACCACTTGGAGAACCACCCTCCGGCGCACGACAGCGTGTGTGATCGCTGCGGCGCGGAGGTCATCGCACGGCCCGACGACACGGAAGAGGCCGTGCGCAAGCGTCTGGAGGCGTTTCATCGTCAGACGATGCCGGTCGCGACGTATTACAAGTCGAAGCAAATTCTGCGAGAGGTCGACGGTGTCGGTCCTCTCGACGTGGTCTTTGAACGTATCGAAAAGTCCCTGACGTAGATGCGAGATCGCTAAGTGCTTGATCGAATGAAGGGACCGACGCTGAAGAATCGCGAAGAGCTCGCGACGATGGACCGGGCCAACCGGATCGTCGTCGAGATCCTGGAGCTCATGCGTGAGATGGTGCGCCCCGGCGCTTCCACCGCGCAGCTCAACGCGATGGCCGAGGAAGAGCTGGCGAAGCGCGGCGCGAAGTCGCCCTTCAAAGGCTACGCTCCCATGGGCCTGCCGCCGTATCCGGCGGTCGTCTGCTCGTCGGTCAACGACGTCATCGTGCACGGCATCCCCAATCGCGCCAAGCTGCAGGAAGGCGACATCATCGGGCTCGACTTCGGGTCGATCTTCGAGGGTTTCGTCGGCGACGCCGCCATCACGGTGCCGGTCGGCAGGATCAGCCCGCAGGCGCAGAAGCTCGTCGACACGACGCGCGAATGCCTGGAGCTGGCCATCGAGGAGATGCGTCCCGGGCGGCATCTGGGCGACATCGGCGCGGCGGTGCAGGAGCATGCGGAATCCCGCGGCTTCCACGTCATCCGCACCTTCGTCGGCCACGGAATCGGCCGGCGCATGCACGAGGAGCCGCAGGTTCACAACTTCGGCCGCCGCGGTCGCGGCATCGAGTTGCGTCCGGGGATGGTTCTGGCGATCGAGCCGATGCTGTGTGAGATCGGCTCCAAGCTGCGCTCGCGCATCGATCGCGCGGGAGCGAACGGGATGGTCCAGGACGTCCGCACGGATGCGGACGGCTGGACGGCGCGGACGGTCGACGGATCGCTCGCCGCTCATTTCGAGAATTCGATTGCGGTCACGGCCGACGGTCCGTGGGTGTTGGGAAAGTAAAGGCGAAAAACATGGTGCTGTTTGATTAGAGGCAGAAGAGCTCCGCAGCGGTCATCCGCGCCACGGCCCGAGAGGGAAACGATGGCGAAGGAAGAAGCGATCGAGGTGACGGGAACGGTCATGGAGACCCTCCCCAACGCGATGTTTCAAGTCGAGCTGGAGAACAAGCACAAAGTGCTCGCGCACATCTCCGGCAAGATGAGAAAACACTTCATCCGCATTCTTCCGGGCGACAAAGTTCTGGTCGAGCTCTCGCCGTACGATCTGACGCGCGGGCGCATTACCTACAGATACAAGTGAGCCAATCATGAAAGTTCGTTCATCGGTCAAGAGAATCTGCAGCAAGTGCAAAGTCGTCCGCCGTCAGGGCGTGATTCGGATCATCTGCGAAGTTCCGAAGCACAAGCAGCGTCAGGGTTAATCAGGAGCACGAGAGACAAATGGCACGTATCGCGGGTGTGGATCTTCCACTGAACAAGCGGGTCGAAATCGGCCTGACGTATATCTTCGGCATCGGGCGCACGCGCTCGAACGACATCCTGGGCCAGGCCGGCGTGGACAAGAACGTCCGCGTCAAGGACCTCACCGAGGATGACGTTCGCAAGATCCGCCAGATCATCACCGACGAGGGCAAGGTCGAGGGCGATCTGCGCAAGGACGTCGGCCTGGACATCAAGCGGCTGATGGAGATCAACTGCTACCGCGGCATGCGCCATCGCCGCGGACTGCCGGTGCGCGGCCAGCGGACGCACACCAACGCGCGTACGCGCAAAGGCCCGCGCAAGGGCGCGGTTGCCGGCAAGAAGAAGGCCACCAAGAAATAAGGGATAGTGTCATCCTGAGGCGCGAAGACGCCGAAGGACCCTCCAGCGCGCACGGCGAAGATCCTTCGCCGTCTCCGCGGCTCAGGATGACACGGAGCTGAGGATCACATGGCAACTGCAAGAGCACCCAAGGCGGGCGCACGCCGCGCCGGCACCAAGCGTAAAGAGCGGAAGAACGTTCCGCACGGCGTCGCCTCCATCGCGGCGACGTTCAACAACACGATCGTGGCCATCACCGACCCCATGGGCAACATCCTGTCCTGGTCGAGCGCGGGCCGCATCGGTTTCAAGGGATCGCGCAAAGGCACTCCGTTCGCGGCGCAGGTCGCGGCTCAGAATGCCGCCCAGCTCGCACAGGAGCACGGCATCCGCTCGGTCGACGTGAAGGTCAAGGGTCCCGGCGCCGGACGCGAGTCCGCCATCCGCGCCCTCGCCGCCTCCGGCCTCGACATCAAGTCGATCAAGGACGTCACCCCGATCCCCCACAACGGCTGCCGGCCGCCCAAGCGCCGCCGCGTCTGACGCCGTTTTTTGTCGAGTCGAGAAATTACGCCGTGCAGCAGCCGGCGTAGACGCAACGCATCATGGTGATGCGGGTGCGAAACATCAGGAGGCATAGTGGCTCGTTATTCCGATCCCGTTTGCCGGCTCTGCCGGCGAGAGGGTATGAAGCTGTTTCTCAAAGGCGATCGTTGCTTCAAGGACAAATGCGCGATCGAGCGCCGCAACTACGCTCCGGGCCAGCACGGCCGGCGCCGCTCGAAGGTCCTCGGCTACGGCGTACAGCTTCGTGAAAAGCAGAAGGTCAAGCGCATTTACGGCCTGCTCGAGAAGCAGTTCCGGCTGTACTTCCACCGCGCCGCCAAGAAGACCGGCGTCACCGGCGATAACCTGCTGCGCCAGCTCGAGCTCCGTCTCGACAACGTGGCCTACTCCCTGGGCTTCGCCTCCTCGCGCCCCCAGGCCCGGCAGCTCGTCCGCCACGGCCACATCGAGGTGAACGGCAAGAAGATCAACGTCCCCTCGTACCAGGTGCGCAAGGGCGACGTCATCCAGGTCCGCGAAAAGAGCCGCAAGAACGACCAGATCCGCCAGGCCGTCGAAACGGCCGCGGGCCGCGGCGTTCCCGGCTGGCTCCAGCTCGAGCCGGATGCTTTCCGCGGCACCGTCACGGACGTTCCCAAGCGGGAAGACATCCGTCTGCCGATCCAGGAACAGCTCATCGTCGAGCTCTACTCGAAGTAATCCAAATCGATGGCACTGCGGACGACGCGCTCGCGCGTCCGCGGTGCCGTCTCACGCGAGGAGGCCGCTCCCATGATGTGGTCAGATTTCCAGAAACCCAAAAAACTCGATTACGATCCCGAGACTCTCACCCCGAACTACGGGCGCTTCACGGCCCAGCCGTTCGAGCGCGGCTTCGGGACCACCATCGGCAACGCGCTGCGCCGCGTGCTGCTCTCCTCCATCGAGGGTGCCGCCATCACCGCGGTCCGCGTGGAAGGCGTCCTGCACGAGTTCTCCTCGCTGCAGGGCGTGGTCGAGGACATGACTGACGTCGTCCTCAACCTCAAGCAGATCCCCTTCAAGCTCCACGGCTCCGGCCCCAAGACCCTCTACCTCGAGAAGCGCGGACCGGGCGTCGTCACCGCCGCCGACTTCGAGCAGGACCCCGACGTCGAGATCCTCGATCCGACCGCTCACGTGGCCACGCTCTCGAAGGAAGGCTCGCTCAAGCTCGAGGCCCGTCTCAAGAAAGGCCGCGGCTACGTCGTGGCCGATCGCAACGCCGACACCGATCTGCCGCTCGGCTACATCCCGGTCGACTCGATCCACTCGCCCGTCCGCCGCGTGAACTATCACGTCGAGGGCGCGCGCGTCGGACAGATGACCGACTACGACAAGCTGATCCTCGAGGTGTGGACCAACGGCGCGGTCTCGCCGCAGGAAGCCATCAGCCTCGCCGCCGAGCTTCTCGGCGATCACCTGCGCATCTTCAGCGCGTTCGAAACGCGTCTCGAAGAGCGTGAGGAAGCCGCCGCTCCGGAAGTCGATCCGCGTCTGGCCGAGATGCTCTCCAAGCCCATCGAGGAGCTCGACCTCTCCGTCCGCTCCGCGAACTGTCTCAAGAACGCCAACATCCGCACCCTCGGCGATCTCGTGCAGCGCACCGAGCGCGAGATGCTCTCGACGAAGAACTTCGGCCGCAAGTCGCTCGACGAGATCAAGGACGTGCTCGCGTCCCTCGGCCTCTCGTTCGGCATGACCCGCGTGCCGGTCGGCTCCCGCGCCGACATGAGGGAGTAATCCATGAGACACGGATACGCAAACCGCAAACTGGGACGGACGTCGAGCCACCGCAACGCGATGTTCCGCAACCAGCTCGCCTCCATCATCGAGAGCGAGCGCATCGTCACCACGCTGCCCAAGGCGAAAGAGCTGCGCCCGCAGATCGAGAAGCTGATCACGCTGGCGAAGAACGACTCCGTGCACGCGCGCCGTCAGGCCGCCCGTCAGATCACCGACGAGGCCGTGACCAAGCTGTTCGACACCCTCGGACCGCGCTTCTCCACGCGACCGGGCGGCTACACGCGCATCCTCAAGCTGGGCGCGCGCCGCGGCGATGCCGCGGAGATGGCCATCCTGGAGCTGGTCGAGCGCACCGCCGACACCGAAGCGAAAGCCGCCGACACGACGGCCGCCAAGGGCTCGAAGAAAGCCGCACCCAAGGCGAAGGCCGAGGCGAAGCCGAAGGCCGAAGAGCCGCCGGCGGACGAGAAGCCGAAGCGCACGCGCAAGGCCGCCGCTCCGAAAGCCGACGAAGGCGCCGCGGAAGAGAAGCCGAAGAAGCCACGCAAGAAAAAAGAAGAGTGAGTCTCGAAAGGGCGGGCTTCGGCCCGCCCTTTTAGTATGCGGCTCTCACCCTCGTGATCACCACGTCCCCATCCTGAATCGGCACCGCGATGGACGCATTGCGCGCTTCCATCAGCGCCGCGCCCGACGCCGGCAGCCCGAACGTCAGGTCGCTGCCGATCGCCTCCACCCTCCCGCGCACCGTGCACTCGACGATCATCTCGGTGACGCCGTTCGCTGCAGCGTAGTGCCAGTCCGAGGGCGCACGCTCGCGAAAGCGGGCGGGCTTCGGTGCCGGCGCGACGCCGTTCACGCGCAGCACCGTCGCGTCGCCCTTCAGCGACAACGCCAGGCGGTTCGCGCCGCGGTTCGTGCGCACGCGCACGGTGAGCTTGTCGCCGTTCCGCGTCGCGGACATCGTCACGCGCGCGGCTGCACGGGGCGCCGTCGCGGCGTAGCCGTCGCCGCGACTGACGTCGCTCGCGCGAGCGAACTTCGCCACGCCGCCGATCTGCGGTGTCAGCTGGGGAACGAACCACCTCGGCGACGGATCGTCGATGTGTGCGATCGAGATCGCTCGCGGATGCGCGGAGTCGAACGCCGGCTGCGACATCGCGATCAGCGCGCACACGATCGCCAGCACCACCGCGATCGCCCCGTTGCTCGCGCGCGCCCACAGCGGCGTGAAGAGCGTCGACAGAATGCCGATCAGGATGGCGATGGCGACCATCAATCGCCCGCCCAGCGCGTCGTAGAGCATGAGCGCCATCGGAAAGATGAGAATCGCCGCTACGGTGGACGCGATCGCGCTCGTGCCCACTTCGCCGAGGTCGGTGAAGGCGAAGATCGTCACGAAGACGGCGGGGACGATGAACAGGAATGCCGCGCCGGGCAGCTTGATGGCCAGCGCGATCCCGATCATGTGCCACACGATCGCGACGCCGTAGAGCATCGGCTCCGCCTTCGCGCGCTTGCGGAACAGCGCGGCAGCGAAGAACGCCGCCGCCAGTCCGGTCAGCCACATCGCGGCGACCGACATCAGCGGCTGTGCGACGAAGTTGATGTCGGCGCTTTTCATCCGCGCGATCCACGCCACGCCCATTCCGCCGATCACCGAGAACGCGATCGCGGCGAATGCGGTCAGCACGCCGAAGGTCATCTCGCGCGGCGCCTCCCGTCGCGCGGCGATCATCAGCAGCACGAGACTGGCGATGGCGATCCACAGCGTCCACTGCTGCGGCCACCAGACGAGGTGCCAGCCCAGGATGTCGAAGTAGGTTGCGTCGGAGTTGCTGCGCGCGTCGAGATCGGCGTTGGCCAGCGCGCGCATCGTGGCCACGACGTTGTCGCCGTGATGCTGCAGCGTGGCGGCGCTGAGATGGCGCAGGTCGTCGTTGGGCGTGTGATACCAGTTCACGCCGCGGATGGCCGCGAAGTTGATCGCCGCCTTCCCCGCGCGCTTGAAGATCGTCACGTCCGTGTCGTTCGGCAGCAGGTTGTAGACGGCGTAGAAGAACGACGTGGCCTGCGGCCGCGGCAGCGCGCCGGCGAGATGCCGGATCAGCCAGCGGTTGCCGGTGCTGGTCTCGAACATGTTGCTCACGCCGTGCGTGCCGCGCATCTCGACGTTCACGATGACGGCGGCATCGCGCGACAGCGCTTCGTCCGCCACGAAGGCTTCGGCGCCGAGGAGTCCGGCCTCTTCGCCGTCGGTGATGAGGAACGCGACCGGATTGCGCAGCGTCTCGCCGCGCAGCACGCGTGCGCTCTCGATCAGCGTGGCCACGCCCATCCCGTCGTCCGACGCGCCCATGCCCGCGCCCACCGAGTCGTAGTGCGCGACGGCGAGCACGGTGGGTGTCATCCCGAGCGCAGTCGAGGGACCCCCTGCGGCGCTCGGGGTGACGCTCGCGTAGATGTTCTCCACCTGCCCGCACACGACGTGCGCGTTGCACACGAAGCGGCTCTGCACGCGCGTCGTGTATCCCAGCGAGCGGAACTGCGTGATGAGCCGCGCGCGGACGCGCTCGTTCGCACGCGTGCCGATGGGGTGCGGCAGGCCCTCCATCACCACCTCGCGCAGCGACTTCAGCGCGCGCACGGCCGAGAATCCGGACGACGTCTCATCGCGCGGCTCCGGCGGCCGCGAGCGCCAGACGGCGAGGAACAGGACCACGATCAGCGGAAGAGCGACGAATCCCGCACGGCGCATGTGCGGCGATTGTAAAGGCACGCGCGCAACCCTCCGCCCGCCCTTTCGTATTCACCCTCGGAGGAATCACCCATGCGCAAGTTCCTGCTCACCGCCGTCCTCGTCATCTTCGCGCAGGCCGCGTCCGCCGCCTCGCTCAAGCAGACGATCGACAAGACCTTCGACGTGCGCCCCGGCGCCGCCGTGTCGCTGCAGAACGTCAACGGCCGGATCACGGTGAAGGCGTGGGACCAGCCGCGCGTGCGAGTGATCGCCGTCAAGGAAGTGGAAGCCGATCGCGACCAGGTGCAGAAGGCCATGAACGACCTGCGCATCGACATGCAGCCGCGCGACGGAGGCCTGGTCATCACCACGCACTACCCCAACGACGACCGTCACGGCGGCGGCGGCCTGTTCGGCTGGCTCCTGGGCGATCACGTGGACGCGGAAGTCACCTACGACCTGATGGTGCCGCGCACGATGAACGTCGACGTGGACAACACCAACGGCGCCATCATCCTCAGCGACGTCGCGGGCAAGCACAACGTCGAGACCACGAACGGCTCGATCGACATCAAGCGCTGCGCCGGCTCACTCGACGCCGCCACGACGAACGGCTCGATCCACGCGGAGCTCGTGCGCGTGACGAAGAATCAGCCCATGCACTTCGAAACGACCAACGGCCGCATCGAAGTGGCCGTGCCCTCGGACTTCAGCGCCGAAGTGGACGCCTCCACGACCAACGGCTCGATCAGCACGGACCTCCCGGTGGCCACGCGCCGCATCGACGACAACTCCCTGCGCGGCACCATCAACGGCGGCGGGACGGTCCTCCGCCTGCGGACCACGAACGGCGGGATCGCCATCCGGAAGTCGTCCTAGCGGCCGCCTGCGACGGCCGAATTGAGAATTGCGAATTGCGAATTGAGAATTCCGAGCAACATCAAATTCTCAATTCTCAATTCTCAATTCACAATTCACAATTCACAATTCTCAATTCGGTTCACGCCTGTTCGAAATACCGCCGCCGCTCCCAATCCGTAATCACCGAGTCGAATTTCCGCTGCTCGGTTCTGAAGAAATGCAGGTAGTGCTCGATCACGTCCTCACCGAAGGCCTCGCGCGCGAAGGCGCTGCGATCCAGCTCATCGATCGCCTCGCGTAGAAAGTGCGGGACCTGCGGGAGCTCGAGAGCGCCGTACACGTCGCCTTCGAACGCGGCCGGCGGCTCGATTTTTTTCTCGATGCCGTCCAGGCCGGCGGCCAATGTCGCGGCGAAAGCGAGGTACGGGTTCGCGTCCGCGCCGGCGGTGCGGCATTCGATGCGCAGTGACGATCCGTGTCCGACGATGCGGAAGCCCGCGGTGCGGTTGTCGTAGCTCCAGGCGATGCCTGTCGGCGCGAACGATCCCGGCACGTAGCGTTTGTACGACGACGGGTAGGGCGCGTAGAACGGGAACAGCTCGCGGATGTGCGCCATCCAGCCGCCGAGGAACCAGCGGAAGAGGGGAGAGCACTGGATGGGGCCGAGGTGATCATCGCCTTTGAAGAGCGGCTTGTCGCCCTTCCACAGGCTGACGTGCAGGTGGCAGCTCGAGCCCGCGAAACGCTCGTCCCACTTGGCCATGAACGTGACCGCGTGACCGAGCTGCCAGGCGATCTCCTTCGCCGCGTGCTTGTAGATCGTGTGGCGGTCCGACATCTCCAGAAGGTCCGTGTAGCGCAGTCCGATCTCCTGCTGTCCGGGCCCCCATTCGCCTTTCGAGGATTCGACCGGAATGCCCGAGCGCTCGAGATGGCGGCGGATGGCGCCGACCACGTGCTCTTCCTTCGTGCCCTGGAAGATGTGGTAGTCCTCGATGAGGCGCCCGATCGGCTCCGCGTTGATGAAGCCCTTCTTCGCGATGTCTTCGTACGAGTCCTTGAAGACGTACAGCTCCAGCTCCGACGCGCCCATGGCGGTGTAACCGCGCTCGGCGGCGCGCGCCAGTTGTTTGCGGAGGATGCCGCGCGGCGCGAACGGCACCAGCTCGTCGGCTTCCTCCTCGTACACGTCGCAGAGGACGAGCGCGGTGCGATCGAGCCAGGACGCGACGCGCAGCGTGTTCATGTCCGGCACGGGACGGAAGTCGCCGTAGCCCTTCGCCCACGACGTGAACTGGTAGCCGGGCACCGGATCCATGTCCATGTCGCAGGCGAGGAGGTAGTCGCACGCGTGGATCTCGCTCTGTTCGAGAAAGAACCGCGCCACGATGCGCTTGCCGACCAGGCGCCCGTACATGTCGGGAAAGACGACCAGCACCGTGTCGATCTCGTCGTTGGCGACGAGGCGTTTGAGCTCCTGTAAATCGATTCGTCCCTGCATCACGCGCTCACGTCGATGTACACCGTCTTCCACTCCGTGTAATGGTCCAGCGCCTGGAGTCCCAGCTCGCGACCCAGTCCGCTGCGCTTCACGCCGCCGAACGGACCTTCCAGGTGCACGCTGCTGCCCGAGTTGATGGAGAGATTGCCGGTCTCCACCGCGCGCGCGACGCGCATGGCCCGGCCGATGTCGCGCGTCCAGATGGAACCGGACAGGCCGTACGTCGAGTCGTTGGCCAGGGCCACGCCTTCCGCCTCGTCGCGGAACGGCATCACCGCCACCACCGGTCCGAAGATCTCCTCCCGGACGATGCTCATGTCCGGTTTCGCGTCGAGGAACACCGTGGGCTCGAGATACGCGCCGCGCTCCCCGGCGTTGCCGCCGCACGCGAGCGTGGCGCCTTCCGATTTGCCGGCCTCGATGTACTTCATCACGCGCTCGCGATGCGAGGTCGTGACGAGCGGTCCCATTTCCGTTTCGTCGAGCAGCGGATCGCCGACCTTCATCGCTTTGAACTTTTCCACGAGCGCCTTCGAGAACCGGTCGTAGATCGACTGTTGCACCAGCACGCGCGAGCGTGCGCAGCAATCCTGTCCGGCATTGCCCAACGCGCTGGAGGCGGCCGAGTCGACGGCGCGATCGAAGTCGCAGTCCTCGAAGATGAGATTCGCGGACTTGCCTCCCAGCTCGAGCGACACGCGCTTGATGTCGTCCGCGGCCAGGCGCATCACGTTCATGCCCACTTCCGTCGATCCCGTGAACGCCACTTTGCGGACCAGCGGATGCTTGACCAGCGCCTCGCCGATCACCGATCCCGATCCCGTCACCACCTGGAACACGCCTTCGGGGAGCCCCGCCTCGAGCGCCAGCTCGGCCAGACGCACGGCCGTGAGTGGCGTCTGTTCCGCGGGCTTGAGCACCACGC
>DATLBM010000172.1:0-7041 GCA_035526885.1 Thermoanaerobaculia bacterium
ACGTGCCGACGCTGGTCGTGGAGACGAACGAGGACACGGCGCGCGCGGTGATGGAGCAGAAGCAGGCTGTCGTCTTCACGCGACTGGAGGAAGACGCGCTCGATGCCGCGCGCGTGCACACCGCGCGCGCGATCGTCACCAACGGCACGGATCAGGAGAACGCCGCCATGATCCTGCGCGCGCGGCAGCTGGGATTCACCCGCGAGATCTACGCGTTCGTCGAGAACCCGTCGCACCGCAAGCCGATGGAACTGGCCGGTGCGACGGCGGTCTACACGCCGCGGCACATCGTCGCCGCCGCGCTGGCGGCGCACGCGAGCGATCGACTGAGCCCGCGCCTGCCCGGCCTGGAAAGCATCGACGGCCTGCAGCGCCGCGAGCTGCGCGTCCCCGCTGGCTCACCCCTGGCCGGCAAGACGATTCGCGACGCCGCGCTGCCCGCGGTCGTCGTCGGCGCGTGGCGTCGCAGCCAGCTCGTGAGCCGGTGCCGCGACGAAGTGATCGAGCCCGGCCTGATGCTGGAGCTGGTCGGCACACCCGATGCGCTCGACCGCGCCTCCACGCTCCTCGGCGCGCGCCTGCTGCACTCCGAAGGCCCGTTCCTGGTCGCGGGATTCGGAGAAGTGGGACGGAAGGTGCACGAGCTGCTCTGCGACGTCGGCGAGGAAGTGCGCGTCATCGAGCGTCACGCGGCCACGCACGTCGACGTGGCCGGCGACGTGCTCGACTCGTCCGTGCTCGAGCGCGCGCAGCTGACGGATGCTCGTGCGCTGGTGCTCGCGCTCGACAGCGACGACTCCACGCTCTTCGCCACCGTGATCGCGCGCGACATCGCGCCGGACGTGCCGATCATCGCGCGCGTCAATCACGCGCGGAACCTCGACAACATCCATCGCGCCGGCGCGGACTACGCGCTCTCCATCGCCGACGTCTCCGGACAGATGCTCTCCGCCAAGCTCCTCGGCCGCCGCGCCCGCGTTCGCGAGGAGCACCGCCGCGTCATGCGCGTGGACGGCGCGAGCGTGGCCGGAAGAACGGCCGCGGATCTCGACGGACGCACGGTGCTGGCCGTGCAGCGCGGAGAGGAACTGCTGCACGAGGTGCCGGCAACGCTGCGCTTCGAAGCAACCGATGCCGTCTGGGTTTGCGCGGTGTGACGTGCGTGTCATCCCGAGCGAAGTCGAGGGACCCCCGGCCGAGAACGACGACCGTGCGTCCGGAGGGGGTCCCTCGACTTCGCTCGGGGTGACACGCTTTACTCGCTGCCGCTGAACCGGAAGCGCGTGACCTCGTTCTCGAAGTCGCGGCCGCTGCGCACCAGGTTCTGCATCGTCGCGTCGAACTCGCGCGCCACGTCATCATTCTTCTGCGCGATGTCGAGCATCACCCGTGAGGCGTCGGCGATGCGGTCCGTCTCCTCGAGCTGGCGCTCCAGCAAATCGCGCATGGCGCGCGCGTCGTCCGCGATGCGCTCCAGCGCCGCGGTGATGCCGCGTCCCGCCGTGGACTGCTCTTCCGTCGCGTTCTTCACCTGCGCCGCGATGTCCCGCACGCGCTCGGACTCCTGCGCCATGAGCTGCGAGCCGCGCGCCTGTTCGCTCGTGGCGCGGTTGATCTCCGCGATGTGATCGGACATGCGCGACGTCACTTCGTGCAGGCGCCGGCTGGCGTGCGACTGCTCGCCGAGGGCGCGGCTGATGCGCGTGGCCATCTCGTAGGAACGGGCCGCGCTGCCGACGATCTTGCCCAGCGACTCCGCCGCTTCTTCCGCGAGCTTCACGTTGCCGCTGACGCGCGTCACGCCTTCATGCATCTTCGCCACGGCCGCGCGCGAGCCGCTCTGCACGGCCTTGATGATGATGGCGATCTCTTTCGTCGAGCCGCGCGTGCGCTCGGCGAGCTGGCGGATTTCTTCGGAAACGACCGTAAAGCCCGCGCCGTGCTCGCCCGCCTGTGCGGCGATGATCGCGGCGTTGAGGGAGAGCAGGTTGGTTTGATTGGCCACTTCCTCGATGACGTTGAGGATGCGGCTGATCTCTCCGACGCTGCGCTGCAGCTCGTCCATCGTCTTCGCGGTGCTGACCGTGAGCTCGTGCGTGGCGTTGATGCCTTCCACGGTGCGCTGCACGGCGTCGCCCCCGCCGCGTGCGTCCTCGCGCACCTGCTCCGCGAGCTCCGCCGTCGACTGCGAGCTGGTGAGCAGCTCGCTCACCGTCGATTCCATCTCGGACACGAACGACAGCACTTCCTCGCCGATCGACGCCAGCACCTCGGTGCGATTCGACGTCTCGCGCATGGTCGCGTCCATCTCCGTCGCGGATGCGGACGTCTTCTCCACGGATTGAAAGAGGTAATCCATCGAGCGGGCCACTTCCTCGGCCGAGGCCTGCAGCTCCAGCGCGCGAGCCGAGGCGTCGTGCGTGAGATCGTTGACCGTGTCCGCGGCGGCCAGCACGCCGCGAATGCCGCCGCGGACGTTCTCCACGGCCGCCGTCGAGCGCTCCGTCAATTCGCTTTGCTCGCGCGATCGCGCCAGCAGCATCTCCGTGCCGCCGGTGATGACGCGCACGCCGTCGGTGATCGTCGTGCCGCTGCCGCCCACGCGGCCCAGCAGCCGGCGCAGATTCGAGCGCGTCTCGCCGAAGCTCACGCCGAGCTGCCCCACCTCGTCGTCCGCGAACACGCGCGGCGCCACGTCGAAGTTGCCGTTGGCCATCTCCTGCGTCACGCCGCGCAGCTCGTGCAGCGGACCGGTCACGTCGCGCGACAACGCCACCGTCGCCACCGCGAAGGCGGCGGTCGTGAGCAGCATCACCACGAGCGTGTAGATCATGACCTGATACGGGACGTTGCGATACGCGTTGAAGGGAATGGTCAGCGCGATGATCGAGCCGTCGCGCAGCTTCGCGTAGCGCGCGACCTGCGAATGCACGTACGCGCGGCTGTCGCCATTCCCGTTCTGCCGCATGATCTCCGTCACCTCGGGATCCAGCGGATCCGCCGTGTCGAAGTTCGCGCCGCTCTTCGGGATCAGGTGCAGCGCGTAGCCCTGCGGAATCGAGTAGCGCATGTTGCGGATCGCGTCCGCGTCGACCTTGGCCAGGAGATTCGCGGTGTCGACGATGCGTCCGAAGCGCTCGGCCTCCGCGTCGATGGCCAGCCCTTCGAGCGTGGACGAGACGCGCGACGATACGAGCAGGATCAGCGCCGCGGACGAGATGGTCAGCGAGCCGATGAAGACGATGGCGATCTTGCGGCCCAGGGAGAGGCCGCGGCCGGCGTAACGAACGGTTTTGCCGTGGGCGGCATCGACCAGGCGATGCTTGCCCATCGCGTAGCCCCAGACCACGGAGATGAACGCGGCCATCAGCGCGGCCACGAGGAACGAGGCGAAGCCGAGGGCGTTTCGCATCAGGGTGACGGTGGCCACGATCGCGAACAGCACGCCGCCGCCCCCCCACAGGATCAGCGAGAGCGACTTCGTGCGATCGAGACACTCCGACATCGCTTTCGAGAGATCGCCGCGTCCTTCCAGGGCATCCTCGACGCGACGCGCGTACGGCGCGAGCGTCATGCCGAAGATCACGCACCCGCCGCCGTACATCACCACCAGCATTGCCACCAGCTTCGCGAGGTCGGCCGGCGAGAGCTGAATGGTCTGCGCGAGGAACAGCAGCGCCGGCCCCACGCTCACGACGAGAGGCGGCGCGAGAAGCCAGAGCAGGTACTTGCGCGTGAATGTCATCGGACCGCGGCGATTATACGTTCCCACCACCGTTGCTTCTTGCAGGTCGCGCGGCGCGCGTCGCTGATCGGCTGCGCCGACCGAGTACTGTCATCCTGAGCGGAGCGCAGCGGAGTCGAAGGACCCTCCCGCGCGCCACGCAGCGGAAGCTCCCTCGACCGTCGTGCACTTCGCTGCGGCCCTTCGGCATGACACGGACGTGTCACTTGACATCGCTCTCCCGCCGTCGCTTCATACGATGGTGCTGCAAGCGCGAAGCGAACGCCGTCGATACGGCCGCATCAAGCTCGATGAGCCGCTGGCCGCGCGCTTCGGCGATGACGACGCGCGCGTGATCGAGCTGTCCGTGGTCGGGTTTCTCATCGAGCACGAAGGGCGTTTCGAGCCGGGCGAGGTCCGCCACTTCGCCGTCGACTGGAAAGGCGCCCCCATCCCGCTCGAATGCTCGGTGGCGCGCTCCATCCTCTACCGCCTCGGCAAGACCCTGGGCACGAAAAGCATCTACCACACCGGTCTGCGCGTGATCCGCTTCGAGAGCGACGGTTTCGAGCGGCTGCGCCAGCTCATCGCCACGCGCATCGTGCGGGCGCTCGACGAGATGAAGGCCAACGCGCGCGGCATCCCGCCGCTGGCCGCGTACATGTATCAGCCGTACAAGGGCGAGTTGTTCCGCCGCTGCGAGCTCGTCGACGGCACGTGGCGGAAGAGCGAGACCATCCGTCCGAACCAGCCGCCGAACGGCTTCACGGTCTCCGCCGAAGTCGAGGCGGAGCACATCGACATCCTCTGCGAGGACTGGGAGCGCACGACGCAGGAAGGCCGCCGCCTCACGCAGCTCCTGGCCGAGCTGTCCATCAGTACGGCCGAGGGGATTCCCACGCGGCGATACGTACCGTGACTCTCGAGCTCGTCGATCTGCTCGACGCAACCGGCGCGCCGGCCGGCATCACGAAGGAGAAGCGCGCCGCGCATCGCGACGGCGATCTGCATCGCGCCTCGCACATCTGGATCGTGCACGGGCGCAACGTGCTGCTGCAGCGGCGAGCGCTGGTGAAGGAGTCGTGGCCGGGCATGTGGGACATCTCGGTGGCCGGACACGTCTCCGCCGGAGAGTCGGCGATCGACGCGGCCATTCGCGAGGCGCACGAGGAATTGGGCCTCGTCATCGCCGCCGAGGACCTGCAATACCTCGGCACGCTGCGCTATCACGTGGTCCTCCGCGAGGACTACGTCGAGAACGAGATCCACGAGGTCTACCTGCTCCGCCGTGACGTGAATGTCAATTTTTTGACACTGGATCCGGCGGAAGTAGGGGAGGTGCGCTGGGTGCCGCACGCGGATCTCTCCCGGTACGAGCTCGTTCCGCACGACGAGGAGTACGCGCTGCTGGCCGCGGCGCTCGCTTGACAGTTCGCGCTCCAGGTGTCAAATTTTTGACATGCAGGAAACGCTGAGCCGCCGGGAGCGGCAGATTCTCGACGTGATCTACGCCCTGGGCCGCGCCACGGCGGCCGAGGTGCTGGAGCGGATGCCGGATGCGCCGACGTACACCACCGTGCGCGGACTGCTGCGCGTGCTGGAGCAGAAAGGGCATGTGCGGCACGAGGAGGAAGAGGGGCGCTACGTGTACATGGCCACCGTCACGCGCAGCCGCGCCGCGAAGACCGCATTGCGCCACGTCGTGCGCACCTTCTTCGACGACTCGCCGTCGCGCGCCATGGCCGCGCTGCTGGGCACGCAGCGCGAGGTCAGCGACGAGGAGATCGCGCGGCTGGCAGAGCTGATTGCGAAAGCGCGGAGGAAATCATGATCGTGAAGGTGACGCTGCTGCTCGCGATCGCACTGATCGCCGCGATGGCCATGCGCCGCGCGGCGGCCGCCACGCGCCACGCACTGCTCGTGGCCGCGCAGACGGCGGCGCTCGCACTGCCGCTCCTGCCGTCCTTCGTGCCGGTTTCGCAGGACGTGCTGAACGTAGGACGGGCTTCAGCCCGTCCCGTCGTACTTCATCAGCAGGAGGGACGGGCTGAAGCCCGTCCTACGTTTTCACAGATCTGGCTCGTGGGGGCGGTGGTGGTGAGCCTCGCGAAAGCGCGCGCGATCGCGAGAGCGCTGCGCATCGTGAAACGCGCGAACGGCGAGTATTCGGAAGACATCGATCAGCCGATGTCGTTCGGCTCGCGAATCCTCTTTCCGTTTGCGGCGAAGGGATGGAGCGAGGAGAGGCGACGCGCGGTCCTGCTCCACGAGCGCGCGCACGTCGAGCGCCGTGACACGCTGCTCGCGCTGATCGGCGACGTCGCCTGCGCCGTCTACTGGTTCCATCCGCTGGCCTGGCTCATCGAGCGGCGCGCGCGTCTCGAGCGCGAGCGCGCCTGCGATGACCTCGTGATCGAGTCCGGCATCGCCGCCGGCGACTACGCGACCGCGCTGGTCGAAGTGGCCCGCACTCGCGCGTTCGCGATGCCCATGGCCGCGCCGTCGCAGTTGGAGACGCGCATCGCCGCCATCCTCAATCCGCGCGTGAAGCGCCACGGCACGCGTGCCGTGGCCATCGCCATGCTCGCGCTCGCGCCCGCGCTGGCCGCGCTCGAACCCGATATCGCCCGTCCGCATGCGAGCGAGCCCGATCTGCGCAACGACTCGCCGCCGCAGAGCGAGCTCCTGCCGCGCGTCGCCGTCGGCGACGTCGACGCGAGCGGTCCGTTCGTCGAGTTGCTGGTGGCCGAGGCGAATCGCGCGCCGGTCGACGCCATCGACTACGTGCCTGAGCGTGCCCGCTGGGCGCTGTCGCAAGCCCGCAACGGCAAGCTCGTGGAGCCGCTGCTCGAAGAGTTGGGCAACCGCGACTGGCGCGTCCGCGCCTACGCCGCATGGGCCCTGGGCTACTCCGGCGACGCGCGCGCCACCGCGCCGCTCATGGACATGCTGCACGACGATCGCTGGCGCCTCCGCGCCATGGCCGCGCACTCGCTCGCGAACCTCGGCGATCCCGCCGCGGAAGAGGCGATGGTGAGTGCCATCGACGACGACGCGTGGCAGGTACGCACCGCCGTCGCGCGCTACCTCGGCGTGCGCGGTACGCATCGCGAGCTGCTGCGCGCGCTGCGCAGCGACCGGCACGTCGCCGTTCGCGACGCTGCCCAGGAGGCGCTGCGATGAAACGCATCGCGCTGGTGCTGTTCGTCGCGCTGCATGCGCACGCGCAGTGGACGCCGGAGCTCGACGCCGAGATCGAAAAGGCGCGCGTGGCCTGGCAGGTGCCGGGCATCGGCCTGACCGTCGTCAAAGACGGC
>DATLBM010000173.1:0-12719 GCA_035526885.1 Thermoanaerobaculia bacterium
TCACCTCGATCGCTCTCTCGCAGGTGATCTCGAACGTGCCCGCGACGATCCTGCTCACGCCGTTCGCGAACGGCGACTGGCGCGAGTTGCTGTACGGCGTGAACGCCGGCGGCTGCGGCACGATCATCGCCTCACTCGCCAACCTCCTCGGCTGGCGCATCTACGTCCGCGAATCCAACCGCGACCCGCGCTTCTTCCGCCGCCTCACCGCGATCAACGTCGCCTTCCTCGCCTGGGCCACCCTCGGCGGCTACCTGCTCCTCCGATAAAGGCGGTTGTCAGTTGTCGGTTGTCGGTTGTCTGCGCCTCTTCGCGAAAAGTGGTCACTCTCGTTAGTTTTTGCGCAGCGCAGCATGACCAATTTCACCGGACTGCCCAGACAACTGACAACTGACAACCGACAACTCGTTCAGACCCCTCCCCGTGCTTTCGCGGTCACGGCGTAGAACTCTTCGCCGGGGAGCCACATCGGTTTCTCCGCGGCGTTCGCGGCTTCCCAGCCGAGCCAGAACGTGAGCCGCGCGACCTGCACCGCCGCGCCGAAGTTCCACGACGGGTCGTACTCGTCGCTGGCCTGGTGATAGTGCCTGTCGCGATACTCTTTCGACTTCGCGGCGCCCCACTCCGCCGGTTTGCCGACGACATCGTAGCCCTGCTTGATCGAGAACGCCGGCACGCCGACCTTGGCCAGGCTGAAGTGATCGGAGCGATAGTACGAGCCCTGCTCCGGCGCCTGATCGGGCACGATGGCGAGGTTCATCGCCTTCGTCACTTTCTGCGCGGCGGGGAAAAACGTCGTGCGGTCGATGCCGATCATGGTCACGCTGCCGACGTCGCCGAGGAGGTGGATCGCGTCGACGTTGAGTCCCATGGCGATCTTCCCCGCGGGCACGGCGGGATGCTGGCCGAAGAATTCGGATCCGAGGAGGCCCTGCTCTTCCGCGGCGACGAGCGCGAAGAGGATGCTGCGCTTCGGACGCGGCTTCGCGAGACTCCAGACGCGCGCGACCTCGAGGATCGTCGCGGTGCCGCTGGCGTTGTCGATCGCGCCGTTGTAGATGCGGTCGCCGTCCGCGTCGGGATCGCCGATGCCGAGGTGATCGTGGTGCGCGGAGTAGAGGACCGCTTCGTCCTTCAACTTCGCGTCGCTCCCTTCGAGCCGCGCGATGACGTTCGACGTCTCGAACGAACGGATCGTGCTCGCGATCGAGCCCGTCAGGCGGAAGCCGAGCGGCACCGGCTTGAAGTCGCGCGAGCCCGCGGCCTTCGTCAGCGTCGCCAGATCGACACCGGCGGCCTTGAAGATGTTCTCCGCGACGCTCTGCGAGATCCAGCCCGCGAACGAGAGTCCGTGCTGACCGGGCGCGTTCTTCACGTACGCCTGCTCGCCGGTCCACGAGTTGCGCACGACCTGCCAGCCGTAGCCGGCCGCGGCGTCGGTGTGAATCAGGATGACCGCGTCGGCGCCGCGCGTCGTGCCGGTCGCGAATTTGTACGTCCAGCGCCCGTAGTACGTGCGCGCGCGTCCGCGAAAGAGATCCGGCTCCTGCGTCGTCGCGGGCGGATCGTCGACGAGCATCACCAGCGTCTTTCCCTTCGCGTCGAAGCCTTTGTAGTCGTCCCACTTGTATTCGGGCGCGACGACACCGTGTCCGACGAACACGACTTCCGAATCGAGCGTGACGTTCTCTTTCTGCGACTGACTGCCGCCGACGAACTGCTCGCGATACGTGAGCGGGCCGAGCGAGTTGCCGTCCTTGCGAAGCTCGACGCGCGACTTCTCGGCGTCCGTACTGATGCCGAGGAGCGAGACTTTCTGGAAGAACGTGCCGCCGTCGCCCGCGGGCTGGAGACCCATGGCCTCGAACTGCGACGCGATGTAGTTCGTCGTCAGCGCATCGCCGCGCGTGCCGGGGCCGCGGCCCTCGAGCAGGTCGTCGGACAGAAACTTCACGTGCGCGCGGATGGCGTCGGGGCGGAATTCGTCGAACGACTGCTTCACCGCGGCGGGCATCTGGGCCGTCACCGGCATCGTCAGAATCGCCATCACCGCAACTGCAAATCGAACCATGGAGGTCTCCTTTTCGAGCGCGTCAGGATAGCGAGAACCACGCCCGGGAGAGTTGCGGATTGCGTTCACCAAAATGTAACAGCGATATACGCGTTATCCGAGGGTAGGGATTTCGGTACATAAATCACTCCTGTGTAGAGTGATGATGAATCAGAAAGCCCCTTTCGAGTTCGACGCGATGACGGCCGTCCACATCCCGATGTCGGAACGGGTCATGGACAAGCTCGCCGACATCCTCTACGCCACGGATGAGCTGCTGTCGCTCGTGCGCGTCGAGGAAAGGCTGCCCGACCCGACGACCAGTGCGGTCGAGGCGTCGATGAGCCACGTCTACGAGCAGATCAACGAGCTGATGAAGCGCTTCAGCGACTGATCCGCCGTCCTTCGCGGCTTTTACCAAAAACAACGCTTGACGTTTCGAGTCTCGGTCCTTAACTTAACGCTGTTAAGTAACGGAGGGCCGTTTGGGACCACGAGAACGTCGAGAACGAGAGCGCGAAGAGATCCGGACCCTGATCCTGGACGCCGCGCGAGAGCTGTTCGCCCGGGAAGGCGTCGATTCCGTGACGATGCGCCGCATCGCGGACAAGATCGAGTACTCCCCCACCGCCATCTACTTCCACTTCCGCGACAAGGAAGCGCTCCTCGCCGAGCTCTGCGACTCTGACTTCCGCGCGTTCGCGCAAGGCTTCGGCGTCATCGCGCAGATCGCCGACCCGGTCGAGCGCCTGCGCCAGGCCGGTTACGCGTACGTCGATTTCGGACTGAAGAACCCCAGCCACTACCGGCTGATGTTCATGACGCCGAAGCCGCCGGCGCAGCCGGAGACGATCACGAAGGGCGATCCGGCCGAGGATGCGTACGCGTTTCTGAAGGGGATCGTGGCGGATCTCGCCGCGGCAAATCTGCTCCGCGACGACCTCACCGATCACGATCTCGTCGCGCAGGTGATCTGGTCCGGCATTCACGGAGTCGTTTCACTCGATATCGCGAAATGTAACGACGCGTGGGTGGACTGGCGGCCGATGCAGGAGCGCACGCGCCAGATCGTCGAGATGACGCTGCACGGGCTGCTGAAGGGGTGATGCGATGGCCGTCGATCTCGCAACGAAGTCTCTCCTTCACGACAAGCTCCGTTTCTTCATCACGGTGTCGGGCGTCGCGTTCGCCGTCACGCTCGTCTTCGTCCAGGTCGGCCTCTTTCTCGGCCTCATGGACAACGCGTCGCTCACCATCGACCAGATCGACGCGGATCTCTGGGTCACGTCGCACAACACCGCCAACGTCGACTTCGCGCACGCGTTTCCGGAGACGTACATCAAGCGCGTGCGCTCGATCGAAGGTGTCGAGCGCGCGGACAACCTCATCGTCTGGTTCATGAACGCGAGCCTGCCGTCGGGCGCGGTCGAGGGGACCGAGGTGTATGCGCTCGAGAACTTCGAGCGGTGGAACTTCCCGCAGAACGTCGTCGAAGGCGACGTCGCCGATCTGCGCCGCGGTCCTTACATGATGCTCGACGACTCCGCGAAGAAGCGCTGGGGTGCGTTCGCAGTCGGCGACTACCGCGAAGTGCTCGGACGCCGGCTGAAGATCATCGGACGCACCGTCGACGCGAAGTCGTTCACGACGACGCCGCTCACGTTCATGGACTACCGCCTCGCGCAGAGCCTCAACGAGAGCGATCTGCGCGGCAACACGACCTACATCCTCATCAAGCTTGCGCCGGGCGCCGACGCCGAGGCGGTGCGCAAGGAAATTCAGCGGCGGCTGCCCTACAACGACGTCTTCACGCGCGCCGAATGGGCGAAGCGCTCGCGCTCGTACTGGATCGACTCCACGGGTCTCGGCCTGAACATGTACATCACCGTCTTTCTGGGCTGCCTGGTGGGGATCGTGGTCGTGGCGCAGACGCTCTACACCTCGACCATGGAGCACATTCGCGAGTTCGGCACGGTCAAAGCGATCGGCGGCGGCAACGGCGAGATCTACGCGATCCTCGGCAAGCAGGCCACCATCGCCGCGATCGCAGGCTTCGCGCTCGGCGCGCTGCAGGCGTTTGCGCTGCGGCCGGTGATGGCGAAGATCGATCTGAAACTGATCATCCCCATGGAGCTCTACGCGATGGTGCTGATCGGCGCGATCGCGCTCTGTCTCGCCGCCGCGATGATCTCCTTCCGAAAGGTCGCGGGGATCGACCCCGCGCTGGTGTTCCGCACATGAAGAAAACGCGTCATCCCGAGCGAAGTCGAGGGACCCCCTGCCTCGTGCGCGGTCATCGGTTCCGGCAGGGGATCCCTCGACCGTCCACGCGGCTCGGCATGACACCAGAAGGGTTCGCATCATGAAAATCCTGCACACGCGCTCCATCGAAAAACATTTTCAGGAAGGGCGCGAAGTCGTTCCCGTGCTGCGCGGCATCGACTTCGACGTCGACCGCGGCGAGATCGTCGCGCTCGAAGGTCCGTCCGGCTCCGGCAAGACCACCTTCCTCTCCATCCTCGGCTGCATCCTCACGCCCACGAAAGGCGAGGTCGTGATCGAAGGTGCGGCGGTGAGTGAGAAGCGTCTGGCCGAAGTGCGCCGCCGATCCCTCGGATTCGTCTTTCAGCAATTCAATCTCTTCCCGTCGCTCACCGCGATCGAGAACGTCGAGTACGCGCTGAACGTGAAGGGCGTGAAGAATCGCGGCGCGCGCATCGAGGCACAGCGCGTGATCGAGGCGGTGGGACTCGGCGACCGCCAGAACTTCCTGCCGCGCGAATTGAGCGGCGGACAGAAACAGCGCGTGGCCATCGCCCGGGCGCTGGCCGGCAACGCGCCGATCCTTCTCGCCGACGAGCCCACGGCCAACCTCGACACGCAGGCCGGCACGCAGGTGCTGGAGATGTTTCGCGATCTCGCGAAGCGGGAGAACCGCGCGCTGGTGATCGTCACCCATGACCCGAAAGTACGCACGATCGCAGACCGCGTCGTGAAGATTCAGGACGGAGCTTTGGTATGAATCGCATCCTCTATCCCATCCTCGGCATTCTCATTCTCGCGGCCACCTTCGTGCAGGTCAGCGCCACGCGCGCGAAGACTCCCGCGACGCGCGCGGCCGCCGTTGCGAATCAGCAGCAGCCGCGCGTCGTCGCCGAAGGCCGCGTGGTCACGTATCCCGGCGCCGAAGTCACCGTCGGCACCGACGTCGCGGGCACGATCGAAACGCTCACCGTGAATGAAAAGGAATCCGTGCGCCGCGGACAGATGATCGCCGTCATTCGCGCCGACGACACGCGCGCCGCCCTCGGCGTCGCACGCGCCAAAGTGCGCGAAGCGGATGCGGACATCCGTCTGTACGAATCCGAAGTCGCGCGTGCGAAGAATCTGTGGGACGTCGAAGTGGGATCGCGGCAGGCGTTCGAGAAAGCGGAGCGCGATCTCGACGCCGCACGCGCGCGGCGTGCGTCCGCGGCCGCGGAAGTGTCGCGGCTCGAGGCGCTGGTGGAGAAGACCGTGATCACGGCGCCGATCGACGGCGTGGTCATCACGCGTCACGTGCACGCCGGCGAGACCATCGAGAACGGCGCGGCCATCATCACCGTCGCCAATCTCGATCGCACGCGCATCGAAGCGGAGATCGACGAGTTCGACTCCGCGCGCATGCGCCTCGGCGCGCCGGTGCAGATCAGCGCCGAAGGGTTCGATCGCACGTGGCGGGCGACGATCGAGGAGATCCCCGACTCCGTCGTGAACCGGCGCCTCAATCCGCAGGATCCGTCCAAGCCGATCGACACGCGCGTGCTGCTCGTCAAGGTCGCTCTCGCCGAGGCGACGCCGCTGAAATTAGGACAGCGTGTGGAAGTACGGATCGATTGAGGGTAGACTCGCGGCGCTTCCAAATTGGCGTCCAATGAAATTCCTGGCCCTCGTCATCGAGAATGACGCCGGTACGCGAAAGCTGCTGAACGTCCTCCTCTCACGCGTCGGAATGGATGTCGATCTCGTCCCGACCGGCAACGATGCTCTGCTCGTGCTGCAGCACGTGCAGTACGACGTGGTGGTGATCGATCTGCTGCTGCCAGGCAAGAGCGGCATGGAGCTGCTGGAGTGGGTCGCCGAGCATCGTCCGCATCTCTTGTCGCGATCGCTCGTGCTCTCCTCGGCCGCGCCCGCGCAACTGGACATGGTGCGCACGCGCTGGCCGGAAGTGACGGTGATCCGCAAGCCGTTCGAGCTCGGCGAAGTGCTGCAGGTGACGCAGGAAATGGCGGCGCAGAGCAAGATGCGCGAGCAGACGGCGGTCGAGAAATTCTGCCGCCACTCGATCCGCGCCGGCGCGAAAGCGGGCCTGGTCGTGACGAATGCGTCCGTGCGCGAGCCCGTCCTCTCGTTCGGTTACACGAAAGAGATGCTCGACGCGTTCTTCCCGATTCCATCCGACGCCCCGTATCCGCTGGTCGCCGCGATGCGCCACGGGAAACCGGTGTGGCTCGCGTCGCTGCAGGCGGCGGCGCCGGACTATCCGATGCTCGCGCCGGTGTGGGAGAAAAACGAGAGCCGCGCCATCGCCGTCGTGCCGCTCCGCGAGAACGGGCGGATCATCGGCGCGGTGGGCTGGAGCTTCCGCGAGCCGCGGCTGTTCTCCGAGGCGGAGCAGCAGGTCTTCATGGACATCGCCCACGCACTCGTGGAATGGATCGACGGGCACGGCGGGCAATCCGCAGGCGCCGCGCACGCGTAGCTTCGCTGTGATCGAGAGCTCGCTGGAAGTCCTCAATGAGGTGGCGCGCATCGCCACGCTCGATCTCGAACTGCGTCCGATGCTGCAGCGCATCACCGACGCGCTGGCGGCCCGATTCGGGTGGGAGTTCGTGACGCTGGTGTCGATCGAAGACGAGCGCTTCCTCTGCGAGGCCTTGACGACGTCGATCCCCACCGCCGTGCACGTCGGCTACAGCCGCGCCCTCGGCAGCGGCGTCGTGGGCGAAGTCGCGGCGACGGGACGTCCGGTGCTCATCGACGACGTGCGCGCGCATCCGAACTACGTCGAGACGATGCCCGGCGCGCGCGCGGAGCTCTGCGTTCCGGTGAAGCATCACGGGCAGATCGTGGCGGTGCTCAACCTCGAAAGCCTGCGCCCGGCCGCGTTCCGCGGACAGCTCCCGCTGCTCGAAATGGTTTCCGATCAGATCGCGGGCGCGATCGCCAGCGCGCGGATGTACGACGAGCTGCGCCGCCGCGCGCGGCTGATGGCGATGATGAGCGAGGTCTCACGCACCGCACTCGAGGCCACCGATCTGCCGGAGCTGCTGCAGCGCATCGTGCGCTACATCGAGGAGCGCTTTCCGCTCGAGCGCGCGGCCATCGTTCTCGGTCCGGCGGAGGCGGCGAATGGCCCGCTCTCGCTGGTCGTGCCCATTCGCTTCCGCGACGAGATCCTCGGCGCGCTCCATCTCGAATCGCAATCAGCGGACGTCTTCACGCCCGCGACCGTGCTCGCGTTCGAGGCGTTCGCGGATCAGGTGGCGGGCGCGATTCGACTCTCGTCGCTGACCGGACAACTGGAGGCGAAAACGCGGATGCTCGAAGACGCGAACGAGCATCTCGCGCGGGCGATCGAGACACTGCACCTGATCTCGACGCAGGACGGGCTGACGGGCGTTCCGAACCGGCGGCACTTCGACGACACGCTGTCGCGCGAGTGGCGACGCGCCGCGCGATCGCAGCGCGCGCTGTCGCTGCTGATGATCGACATCGATTTCTTCAAGGTCTTCAACGACACGCGCGGACATCAGGCCGGCGACGAGTGCCTGCGCCTCGTGGCCCGCGCGCTGTCCGAGTCGCTGCATCGCGCGGGCGACGTCGTGGCGCGCTACGGAGGCGAGGAGTTCGCCGTGCTGCTGCCGGAGACCGAGGCGGAGCAGGCCGGGGAGTTCGCGGAGGCGTTGCGCGAGCACGTGGCGTCGAGCGGCAGCGTGACGGTGAGCATCGGTGTAGCCACGACGCTGCCGCCGCGCGATGGCAGCGGCTGCGACGATCTCGTGCGCGATGCCGATCGCGCGCTGTACGAGGCGAAGCGCCGCGGCAGAAATCGCGTCGTGATGTAACAAACGTAGCGACGGGCTTCAGCCCGTCGCGATATCGACATTGCGACGGGCTGAAGCCCGTCCCCACGTTTGTCTTCTACCGGCGGCGCCCTCTCTCGTGCACCGCCCGCTTCTGATCCTCGGGCGGCACGATCTCCACACCCTCTTCTCCCCGTCGTCCCGCGCCGCCGCGGCGCGCTTTCTCCATGGTCATGAGAAATCCGAAGGCCGGATCCTTGAACTGCAGATGCCGGAGCATGTGCCAGTGACGGCGCACGTACGTTTGCAGAAACTGCAAAACGTGGCCGAGGGAGATGATGCGGCAGGGAGGGACCTGCTCGCCGGGAGGGAACGAGCCGAACGCGATCAGGCGTACCGAGTACGACGGCGGAATGTCGGCCGATCCCGTTCGGAGCAGCTGCTCCACCAGGCGGTCCGTCTCGCCCACTTCGCCGAAGCGGTTGATGACCGTGCGCAGCACTTCCGGATCGCGGATGCCGCTGTTGATGCCCACGCGGCCTTCCTTCACCTCGCCGATGATCATGTCGATCTGATCGACGGGAACGGCCAGGCCGTTGTCGAGTCCGGAGAGGTCGAGGCCCGTCGGCGCGCGGCGCGCTTTCTTCGCCAGCGGCTCTCCCGATGGGAAGCGGAACGCGAGGATGTCGATGTCCGTGATGGTGCGGAAACCGGCGCGGCCCGCGCCGGCGATGATCGGATATTCAGCGGAGGTGAAGTAGCCGTTCAGTTGGAGGTACGCCTGAACGAGAGCGACGGCGTGATCCATGTATGCACATGTTAGCGTGCAGCTTCGCGTTTGCGTTCTACGGAAATGCGCACGCCGCCGATCTCTGCCGATCCCGATTCCTCGAACCACGCGCGTGCATCGGCGTCGTTCATCATCCAGGCGCGGAGAAACGCGATCGTGATCGCGGTGACGCGCTCATCGCCTTCGACGAACGTGTCGTGATTCACGCGATCGATCGTGACCAGGTAGGCGTCGTGCGCCTGCTCGAACGGAATGCGCCGGTGCCGCGGGAACGTGCGATAGAGGAGGCTCGTGTCGCACGTGCCGGTGAGACTGAGCACGGGGATCTCGACGGCGTCGTAGCCGCCGGGAGCGACCGCGCCGTCGATGCGCGGCATCGACATCGCCACCGCCGCTTTGATGCGCGGATCGCGCAGCGAGCCGTCGGTCATGCGCAGTCCCGCCAGGGCGAATGCGGTGAACGCGCCGGCGGAGTGTCCGGCGATGGCCGCTTCTTTCGCGCCCAGCTTGTCGAGCACGAACGAGACGTCCAGCGGGCGGTTCACCCAGTTCTCCTTCTGCTTCACCGCGCGATACAGAAAGCGGTAGCCGCGCTTCAGCACCGCGCGATCCGTGCCCGCGTGCGTGATGTGCACGGCCCGAAAGCCGTGACGCGCGAGAGCGCGGCCGAGAAACGCGTACGAGTCGCGGTCCTCACCGATGCCGTGCGAGAAGATCACGATGGGACCGGAGTCGCCGTAGATCTTCACGGGCACGTCGCGATTGCGTTTCGCGTCGTGCCAGATCTCGCTGCGCTCGGGCACTGCATCGCGGATCGCGCGCGGCGCTGGGAAGGCAGTGCGTTTCGCGGGCAACTTCGGCAGCGACGCGCAGCAGGCTCCGGCGAAAAGCGCGCCGACGGCGGCGAAGAATCGCATGCGATGGATTACACTTCCGGCAAATCTCATGTCGATCGAAAACGTGATTCCCGTCCCGGCCCGCAAACTGTCCTACGACTGCCTCAAGTGTCCGGCGTACTGCTGCAGCTATGACCGGATCATCGTCGAGAACAAAGACCTCAAGCGGCTCGCGCGCCACTTCGGGATCGACGTCGACACGGCCCGCCGCCGCTTCACCAAAACCGTGAGCGACGAGCAGGTGCTGCGCCATCAGAAGGACAAGATCTACGGCTCGATCTGCATGTTCCTCGACACGAAAACGCGCCGCTGCACGATCTACGACGCCCGCCCCGGCGTCTGCCATGAGTACCCCGACAAATCGCGCTGCGGCTACTACGACTTTCTGAAGTGGGAGCGGACGCATCAGGAAGATGAGAAGTTCATTCCGCTCAAGAAGGGGTGATCGCGAGCGTGTTGGGAGTCGCGTGAGGTTGCCGGTTGCCATGTTGCCGGTTACCGGTGCGGCATGGGGTTCCAAGCCACTCCTCCCCGGCAACATCAGTGTCGCCGCATGGGGCCCAGGCCACACGTCACCGGCAACCAGCAACCGGCAACCGGCAACCTCAACCACGGGATGACACCCTCGTCCGAAACCGTTCTCCTCTCCATGATTCGCCGCTTTCTCGCGCTCGCGCTGCTGGCAGCCACGAGTGCGTCCGCCCAGGTCACCGAAGAAGTCTCGGTCAGCTACGTGATGGTTCCGTTCACGGTGCTGGGCCGCAAAGGCGTGCCCATCACGGACCTGGACAAGAAAGAAGTGACGCTGATGGTCGACGACCGCAAGGTCGCGCCGGACATGTTCGAGCGCTCGTTCAACGCGCCGGTGTCGTGGACGATCCTGCTCGACGGCTCGGGCTCGATGGGACTGGCGGGCAAGGCCGATGCGGCCAAGGCCGCCATCAACGCGCTGATCGCGCAGCGCAAACCCGGTGACGACTTCGCGCTCTTTCTGTTCGACTCCGCGGGCCACGCGAAGGAGCTGGTGCCGTTCACCGAGAATCCGGGCGCGATCACGCGAGCGGTGGACGTCGTCAAACCGTGGGGCAAGACCGCGTTCTTCGACGCGCTGGCGGAGATGCCGGAGTACAGCGAGCTGGGACGGAACCCGTCGCGCGCGATCATCCTGCTCAGCGACGGCATCGACAATGCGTCGAAGCTCACGCGCGCGCAGATCGAGAAGAAGCTCGAAGGCGTGGCCATCCCCGTCTACGCCTTCGGTTTGCGCGAGCCTTCCGAGCAGAAGACCGTGCGCAAGGCGGCACCGATCAACGAGGAGATGGCGAACATCGATCTGCTCGAGGAACTGGCGGCCGCGACTGGAGGCAAGCTCTTTGTTGGCAACCAGCCGGAACAGTTGGCACGCGCAGTGGATGGAATCGAGCGAATTCTGCGGGCCCAATATCTCATTGGGTTTTCCCCTACGGGAAAGGGTGCAGTAAAGTACCACCGCATTTCTCTGGAGCTCGCGGGACGCGTGCGTTCCGTCCGGGTTCGGGCCGGCTACCGCGGCACCGAGCCCCCGGTGCAGAGCACCGCCGCCCGTGGGAACCGGCGCAACGAAAGGAAGAGTCGATGATCAATACCAACAGGGTTCTGTCCGCGGCCGCGCTCGCCGTCATGCTGTCCGCGTGCGCGACCAACAAGGCGGTCGACAAGAAGATCGCCGAGGCGCAGGCACAGACCAATCAGAAGATCGAGTCCGTTTCGGGCCAGGTCGAGGACCTGCAGCAGAAGCAGCAGCAGACCGACGTCAAGCTCGAGCAGCTCAGCCAGTCCGCGCAGGAAGCGCTCAAGCGCGCGCAGGAAGCGGGCGTGCTGGCCAAGGGCAAGGTCGTTTTCGAGCAGACGTTCTCCGAGGATCGCGTGAAGTTCAAGCTGGATTCGTATGAGCTGAACGCGGACGCCAAGGCCGCTCTCGACGAGTTCGCGGGCAAGGTCAAGGGACTGGACGCGCAGTACTTCATCGAGATCCAGGGCCACACCGACGACACGGGTGGTGAGCGCTACAACGAGGAGCTCGGCCAGCGCCGCGCGGACTCGGTGCGCCGCTACCTCTCGCGCGAGCACAAGCTCCCGCTCAACCGCATGTCCACCATCTCGTACGGCGACACGCTGCCGCTCGAGTCGAACAAGACCAAGGCCGGCCGCACGGCCAACCGTCGCGTGGTGCTGGTGGTTCTCGAATAGCTTCGAGATTCATCGCGGTAGAAAAAAGCCGGCGTACGCAACGCCGGCTTTTTTGTTTTTGTGGGGGCTCGGTAGCAGCCCCCGCGAGTTTGGCTCACCCGAACGTGGCCACCACCGGCGCGTGATCGCTCGTCCCCACCTCGCGCAGCGAGGGGCACGACTCCGCCTTCTTCGCCAGCGCCTCACTGGCCAGCACGTAGTCGAGACGCCAGCCGATGTTGCGCTGGCGCATGTTGCGCCACGGCGCCCACCAGCTGAAGTAGTTTTCGTCCTCCGGATAGAGGGATCGCCCGACGTCCACCAGTCCGCCTTCGCGCAGGAGCTCCTCGAAGAGGTCGCGCTCCATCGGCAGTTGTCCGATCGCGCGGGGCTTGCGCTCCTTCGGGTGCACGTCCATCTCCGAGCGGGCGATGTTCATGTCGCCGCACAGCACCAGGTTCAGGCCGCGCGCGCGCAGATCCGCGGCGTACGCGATCAGCGAGCGGATGAAGGCGATCTTGGCCTCGAAGTCCTTGCCGCCGTTTGGAACGTACACGCTGGTGAACACTGTGTCCTCGATTTGAGCCTGCACGATGCGCGTCTCCTGATCGAACTCCGGATGCGTCGGCGTCACATCCTTCGCGAACTCCGTCCGCACGTGCAGCGCCACTCCCGAGTAGCCGCCCGCGCCATGCCAGTAGCACGTA